>JABACA010000147.1 GCA_014237975.1 Mariniblastus sp.
CCTGCCAGGGTTCAATTTCCGTCCAGGGTATCCGGATATATGACGATTTCGATTCGACGATTTGGGCTGATTCCATCGACGACTCCCTGTGGATGGCGAAGCTGATTGCTGCCCATTCCCATGGTAAACATCTGCCTGGCCGGTAAGCCCTGTCGTTGAAGTTCATTGAATACGGCCAGCGACTGGGTGGCCGTCAACTGGTGGTGGGTGGTTGTGGGCGGATTCAACGACGTGCCATCCCAATGTGCCTCGATGCCGATGATTTGGCGGGGAAAGTGTTGTTTTACCGTGGCAACCAAGCTACCCATGTTGGCGACCTGCGATGGTTGGACTTGGTAGGAACCGGGTGTGAATAGCCGGTCGGATGGAATTTCCACCCGGATCACATCGCCGTCCATTCTTGTATCGGCGCCCGCAATTTGGACATCCGGCACTTTTTGTAACAGGCTGTTGTTGGCAGGCAGCGTGGCAGAACCAGCTAGCCGTGTTGGCGCGTCTCCGGGTGAACTGGCCAATTGAGCCGATTGTTGCATTTGTGCCAGTTTCTGTTGGGCATCCTGTTTCTGTGATGCCAGTTGCTGGAATTGGCTGGCATTGTCGGCCAATTGTTGTTTGAGCTGGTAGTTGTAGTCATTTGCTACCTGCAGTTTTTGTTGTAAAGCAGCAATTTCCGTCTGCAATTGCTGGTTGTCAGAATCGACCGTGCCAAGTCGCTGGTTCAACGAGTTGATTTGATTGGCCAATTCGGAAAATTTCTGGTATTGCTCGGGAGAATCGGTTTGAATCTGATTGTCGGTTTTCGTTGATCCAAATAATCCGAACGGAAACGTCGAGGTGTTGGCAGCCGTTTGAGAGTTACCGTAGGCGGCACCAAATGGCGGTTGCTTAGACGCTTGCGATCCAACTGGCTGGCGACAGCCGGGCAGTGAAACAGCAATGATGATCAAAATCGGAAAGAATCGACACATGATAGTGTTGTCAAAAAACGTCCCCTAGAGCGAAATACCAGAGCAAAACTACCAAGCTGGTCCAGCTCAGTAAATATCAACCGCCAGGCAACAGGTTGTCGCGCTGGATTCAACCCGATTTTGCTAGCTGAAATCCTTGCTATCATTTCTAGAATCGTAAGCGAGCAGCAGCCCGCATTGCGGCAACCAGGTTGCTGCCACCAACGCGAACATCACATCGCACCATCGAGCATCTGAAAATCAATCTATTGGGTCCTGTTCGAATTGATTTAGAGCAATGGTATGGGCCGGGTATTGACCGTAAAACCGTTTGATGTAGTGCGGTTCTGATCGTTCCAGACAGTGTTGCGTCCAACCCAGTCGCTGCATTAGGCGGTTTGAAATACGTTGATTAACAGCTTCGGTTACGATGGCATCCGAGTTTTTGATTCGGGCGACTTGATCGAGAATCGTGGTGGCTCGATAGGTCGTTTGGTACGAGCTGCCCATTGAAGTTACGATGTATTTAAGAGTCAGGAAATTGCGGTGCCCTCTGGGCTGGTTGAAATAGAGCAGGCATTGGTCTTTTTGCAGACGACCCTGTTTCCATCCACCCATCCACTTAACCTCGATCGCTGAAATGACTTTCGGCCAGGGTCGAAAATGAATGGCAAAGAGTTGGCCGTTACGAACATCGATAACACCGTAGGGCCGTTTTTGAACCAGCGATTGATTACCTTCGAATCGACGAATCGACTCAAATAATTTTCGCATCAGTTTTCTTCCGTCTTTTGATAAGATTTTTCCTTGGCCAGGCGAATGACAAACAGCATGACTGCAAACAGGACGAGTGCCATCATTAATACGGTCAGGAGAAATACCGGCCCCACGGCAAAAATACCATTTTCCGCCCAACCCCAGACACTCGACCAAAACAACAGTACGCCCAATGAACTGAGACACAGGTAGGGGCCGAACGCCAATTCGTTATCCCGCGTAAAAATAAAATTGGCAATGGTCACAATCAATCCGGCAAACGGGGCAAAGGCAAAAATCAGTAGCGCTGCCTGCCAGCCCAGGAAAGTGCCAATCATGGCCATCAAAGTCACGTCGCCAAACCCCATCGCTTCCTGACCCAGTGCATGACTGCCAATGATCCGAATCAACCAGACCAGCATGCCGGCAAAACCCAATCCGATGAATGCGCCAAACAGGCTGTCGATATTTTCGGGTAGCAACCGCCATGCCATTGGCAAAAGCAAAATCCCGACAACCCAGATCATCGTCATCGTGATTGCCTGTTTGCGAAAATAACGATGCACTTTGAGGGGCTTGCGTTTCCAAATCCGGATCATGCTGGCCCCCATGAATATCAATGAATGCGGGTGCCAACGGTTAGGAAACGTCTTGGGGTACAACGCAAAAACCCATACTGAAAAAATGAACAAACTGATCATGCAGCCAGTAGACGATGTTTGCCATGACGAAATAGGGTCGGGTGACATAAACGTCAGGTTTTCAATCATCGGCGTCAGCTTGAGTTGGCTGGCAACTTCCGGTAATCGGAAGCTGGCAAACAGGCTGGCAATGACCAAGCCGATGATCGTGCCAGGTACTGTAATCCAATCCGGGATCAGGCGCTGATCCAGGTCGATGAAGGTCGCAATGAACATCAAAGCGATCAGAATCGTGTGCCCCCAAAACCAGGTTTCTCCCCAGGCAGGTTCGGGAACCGCTTTAAAACCGACCAGTCCTCCCTGCATTTCCCAGAAAAAGAAGCAGGGCAAGCCAATCACCCAGACAAGTTCGGTCACCAGAGGTCGAATCCAAAAAGTACTACCATGGACTTGCGAGTCCCGTCGCAGTCCAAACCAGCCAACCACCGGAATGTAGTCTGTGGGTTTGCGAGGCAACGATCCGGCAGCCGGTTTGGACCATGGACTGTAAGACCACTTGCGATAGCCCCATCGGCAGGTGGCCCAGTTAATAAACGCGGCCAACAACCCGCCCATGAAAGTCAGGGTTAGTATTTGCAGTGTGGAATTGGAGAGGTTGGTAATCACGTCGGGATCGATGGTTCAATATGCGTCAGTGATGAATTCGGTAAATAGCGAATTGGCGGCAAATGGAAATGGCTGGCAAATCGTGATTCTCGAAGACAATACTCGTTCAAGAGTGTTTATCGACCGATTGCCACCGATTTACGATAAGCTCTGCGACTTCATTGGAAGGCAATTCGACAACGTTGACGGTGTAATCAGCACAAGCCGTATAAAGGTTGCGGCGCTGTTCCAATACTTGCTCCACTTCAGCCAATCCGTCGAGTTGGGTCAGTCGAGGTCGTGACGCACTGGACTGTTCATCCTGTTGTATTCGCTCGTAAAGCACAGGGGCCGGTGCGTCCAACCAGACGGTCCAGCCCGTTTGTTGAATGACCTGGCAATTGGTCGGCGCCAAGATCGCTCCTCCACCCAGTGAGATGACCGTACTGGATCGTGTTGCAACGGCCTGAATCACCGTCGTCTCCCATTCACGGAACACGGTCTGGCCATCCTGTTCAAAAATGTTTTGAATGGTCTGGCCTGTCAAGATCTCAATTTCCTGGTCCGTGTCGATGCACTGCCATTCCAGCAACTCAGCAACCAGGGGACCGACAGTAGATTTACCACAGCCCCGGTATCCGATCAGGTAAAGGTTCATGGGTTGTGATGCAAATCGGGTTTACGATCCGGAGCTAGACAAAAGGATTTGTATTGCGTGTGTCTCTAGTAGCGGGCCGCACTGGTGGCCCGTTTCACCTCATAGCGAATCAAATTGACGTCCGGTTCCTTGCCGGTAAACAACTTGAATTGCTGGGCAGCTTGCAAAACGAACATGTCGACACCGGTAATGATTTCACATTCGGCATCCCTTGCGAATTTGATAAGCAGGGTTTGTTCCGGGTTGTAGACCGAGTCAAAAACCAGCATTTTCTTGCTTAGCCAGTCTGCTTCAAAGGGCGATTCATCGAGATTGGGGTGCATGCCGACAGGAGTGCAATTGATCAAGACGTCGCATTCATGATTTTGGCGGGTTGGCCAATCGATACTCTGGCAACCCAGGTCATCGGCCAGCTCCTCACTTTTACGGTAGTCGCGGGCCGTGATCGAGATCTCGCCACCCATTCGCATCACTCCGAATCCGATCGCTCTGGCGGCACCGCCAGCACCCATGATGCAAAATCGAATGTCCTTAAACGGCTTTTCTTGATCGGGATCCAATTCCAATTTGCGAATCAAACAGGTCATCGCCGCCTGGCAGTCTGTGTTGTATCCGTAGGCATTGACGTCGCGGAATACGACCGTGTTGGCAGCGCGAATTCCAGCCACATTGTCATCAATGGCATTCAGCGACTTGAGGATTTGCTGCTTGTGTGGAATGGTGACACTCAGACCACGCACCCCCAATTCCGGACAAATCTTGATGAATTCTTCAAGGTGTTCCGGGGGCACCCGAAAGGGCAAATAGAGCATATCCAGTTTTGCATTGCGAATACATGCATTGTGAACACTTGGGCTAAAACTGTGGGCGACCGGATCGGCAATCACTCCCAGTATCTCGGTCGCTTCAGTAATTCGTTCGTAATTGTATTCTTCCGTCATTTGCCTCCAGCTCAACTGGCCCGGCGCCAATTGGCGATCCTCGTGAAATGTGGCGTAGGTCATGGGTGAGCCAAAACGGCCACATAATATTCGTGAAGCCAGTCCCATTTCACCCATGCAAAATGCCACGGTGGGTATTTGAGAATCACGACATAATCGCAAGGTCCGGATGTTATCGATCGGGTTGTTGGCTGTCGTTGCGATTTTGATAATGTCCGGATCCAGCTTGGTCATCTCTTCGTGAATCTCGTTGAGATTCTGGGGTGTTTCATCAAAGTTGTGATAGCTGATAATCCGTTTGGTTTTTCCATATCGGGATATCTTGTGGGCAATGTCAGCTTCGATGTCGACATAGTCGACCCCGTCGGCGACGGCAGTGCGGAGGAGCATTAAGCGATCATCCTCGCTACGCATCCATTTACCACCGTCTTTGGGACGTCGGACCGTTGCAACGATTTCGCAATCTCGATCGTCCAACAACCGCTTCATATTGACGGGTCTTCGAATGTAATCTAGACGCAGCTCGACAAGCTCAACGCCCTGTTCTGCCAGATGCTTGCGCTCGGCGATCATCATCCGATGACGACCCCGTCCAATACTTACGCAAATCATTTCTTCAGCACGCTCATTCGGATCAAGGAACAGAGTGACAGTTTATGTGTGCTGGCATACATAAAGTTCGAGTTCGAGCGGTAATTCACCAAATCATCCCCTGGCGGCCAGACACTGCTCAAAACGGTCCTATTATAAACACTATCTAAAATCATAGTAAGCAAAACCGAGGATTTTGCTTGGTCAAATGGCTGGAATGAACTGATTTTCTTGGTCACTTTCATGGATGCGGCCTGTTGAAAGGGGAAGCTTTCTTTCTTTTGATCGTCCCCGTGGCCTTATTTGATAAAGCCTATCGCTGCTGTTCGGTTCAGGTTCTCTTAAATCTGCGGTCCAATTCGTCCCTCGAGAAAACCAGCGCTGTCGGTCGGCCATGGGGACAATGATGCGAGTCTTGGCAATGATTTCGATGCTGGATCAACGCATCAATTTCTTCTGGCGTCAGTGGATCACCAGCCTTGATAGCCGCTTTACATGAAATCATATGCAACAACTCATCGATCAGGTCTCGCTGATCGAGCGAACGGCCGTCGGCCATTAATAGCTCAACGATTCCACGTAACATGTCGGCAGGGTTGTGGTTGGTCAGCATGGCCGGATAGGCCGAAACCAACAAGGTGTCACCCCCGAATGGCTCGACGACGATCCCGATCTGGCAAAGGAGTTCCTGGCGGTCCAAGACCGCGGCGGTCTCGGCAGGCGACAAGGTGACCGGTTCAGGAACCAACATTCGTTGCGTTTCCAATTTTCCGTCCAGGACCCTGACTTTGAGTTGTTCATAGATGATTCTCTCATGCAGCGCATGTTGATCAATCATCAGCATGCCTTCTTCGGTCTCGGTAACCAGATAGGTGTTTTGAATCTGCATGGCCCGTACCCGATGGACTGGTTCATCGCCCCCGGCCTGGGAGTTGGTTGTTTCCGAAGTTGGTTGGTTCCATTGTGCTGAAGAAACGTTGAGTTCACTGGGACGGAATTCCGCAACCGTACCGGGGCCAAACGGTTCTGTTTCGCCCGAACGTGTCGCGGTTCGAGGATTGGCTGTCCAATCGCGTTGGGTCTCGGCAGTTGGGAACGAGATGCGCTCCTGGGTCTCGTTGGACACCGGTCCATCCAGGGTCCTGTCGGGCATCTCGTCGCGACGCACCAATTGCGCTTTGGCGGTCAAATCAGTTGACAGAAAGCGATTCCGAATGGTGCTTAACAGCTGGCTGTAAAGTTTTCCACCGTTCTGAAACCGCACTTCCAATTTGGCAGGGTGTACGTTGACGTCGACCTGATCCGCTGCCATTTCCATCCGCAAAAAAGCCACTGGATAACGACCCGTCATCAATAACCCTCGATACGCCTCGCTCAGGGCATGCTGTAATGATCGATCCCGAATATAGCGGCCGTTGAGAAACAGGTATTGCAGCCGGTTGTTACCTCGACTTACCGAAGGATCGACGACAAATCCGGACAGGCCAATTCCAAAGTCGCTGCTTTGGACTGCGATTAAACCACCACCAATTTCGGGCCCAAAAAAAGTGCCAATTCGCTCTGACCAGTCATCGGTAGCTGGCAGGTCGAATTGTGGTTTTCCATTGTGTGTCAACGACATGTGAAGTGCCGGGTTGGCCAGGGCTATTCGTGTGAACGCCTCAATAATATGACCGCGTTCTGTCTGGGCAGTCTTCATGAATTTTCGTCGGACGGGTGTATTGTAAAACAGGTTTTGTACCGTGATGTTGGTTCCGGTTGACATGCCCGTCGGTTCAATGCTCTCCCGTTTGCCACCGTTGACGATCAATTCGTACCCACAGTCATCCTGGGGCGTTCGACTGCGCAGGGTAAACTGGCTGACTTCTGCAATCGAAGCGAGTGCTTCGCCCCGAAAACCGAATGTCGCGACCTGAAATAGATCGTCGGCATCATTGATCTTACTGGTAGCATGGCTGGTAACAGCCAATTCCAGCTGGTCGGCTGCGATTCCGCCACCATTATCGGTCACGCGAATCAGGTCAATGCCGCCATTGTCCAGCGCGACATCGATTCGAGTGGCACCCGCGTCAACGGAATTTTCAAGTAACTCTTTAACCACGCTGGCGGGGCGCTCGATTACTTCACCTGCCGCTATCTTGTTGACGACACTGGTTGAAAGCTGGCGAATTGGACGCGACTGAACCTGGGCCATGTTTGCCATCCTTTAACGCAATTCATATTCATTTAGCTTGCGATACAGGTTCCGCTCGCTGATACCGAGTATGTTGGAAGTCTCTTCGCGGTTGCCGCCGGTCAATTTAAGCGTGTTCTCAATTGCCCAACGTTCGATGTCCTTGAGAGATCTTCCCACAAGATCGGCATGATCTTCAAGTGGCAACAGTGAAAGGCTGCCCTCGGATTCACCGGCAGGTTGTTCATCGAGTAAATCAGGTGAAAGGTCGTCAACACCGAGGATTTCGTCCAAGTCCATGACCACCAAACTTTCGACTACATTTTTCAACTGGCGAACATTGCCTTTCCAGTTGAAGTCCAGTAACCACCGCCGCAACTCCTGGGTAAACGTCTTGGTTTGTTTGTGGTTTTTCTTGTTGGCTTGTTTCCTGAAATGGTCCGCCAGTGGCAAGATGTCCTCTCGCCGTTTCGAAAGCGGGTCAAGGTGAACGGTTACGATTTTCAGGCGAAAATAGAGATCGCTTCGAAACCTGCCCGCATCGATCTCGGCCTCGAGATCCTTGTTGGTAGCAGCCAGGACTCTTACGTTGACCTTGATTGGTTTGTTGTCCCCAACCCGGGTTATTTCCCGCTCTTCCAAAACACGCAGCAGCTTGATTTGGGTCTGCATTGGCATATCGCCAACTTCGTCGAGAAACAGGGTTCCACCGTTGGCGTATTCAAACTTGCCTTGCCGGTCGGTGATCGCGTCGGTAAATGCACCTTTGACATGGCCAAACAGCTCACTTTCAACAAGGTGTTCGGCAACGGCCGCCGTGTTGATGGCGACGAAGGGCTTTTTCTTGCGGGGACTGTTTTGGTGAATTGCCTGGGCCACCACATCTTTGCCTGTGCCGGTTTCTCCCGTAATCAACACACCGGCGTCGGTTGGGGCGATTCGACGAACACGATCGACCACCATTTTCATACTGTCACTGGCGTAAACCAGGTTTTCAAAACCGAATTTTTCGTCCAGTCGTCGGTGCAACTGCTGATTGGTTTGTCGCAATCTTACGGAGTCGGCTGCTTTTGACGCGACGACCTGAAGTCGTTTGGGTGTGATCGGTTTTTCAAGGAAATTGAACGCACCTTGCCGCATGGCATCGACAGCGCGAGGTACCGTTGCGTGACCCGTTACCATGATGACTTCGCAATCAGGTTGAGTCTCTTTGGCAAGATTCAGAATGTCCATCCCGTCCACATCATTCATCATTAAGTCGGTGACAATGATATGGTAGATGTTTTCCTGGATCAGCTCCGCGCCTTCCTGGCCCGAGGTTGCGCAGGTGCATTCGAATCCGATTCGGTCAAGACTCTCGGTCATGGCGCGGGCGAGATCCTTGTCATTATCGACAATCAGCACCCCGATCGCTTGAATATTCTTGTTTTCTTGCTCTTGGCTCATGCTGCGATGATACAAAAACCGAGGGCCAGCGTCGACCATCACTTATTTCGCGTGAAGCCTGCTTTGGGTGGAATCACGCCACGACTGCAACAGGAAGCAGTTTGTTTTTCAGGAAATCCGAATAGTCGTGGTTTCCGGAATCGTAGCCATGCCGATCGTTGAACTAGGGTGATAACAGTGGTCGGTTCGCGGACCGTGTGTGGGATGGACATTCGGGTACGGCGGTCTTAGATTATTCTCAGTAAATAAAGCGGTTTAATGGATTTGGTGACAAAATGGACGTAATGGATATTGTTTCGCTGATTTCTCGCTGGCTACACATTATCCCGGCGATTGTCTTGGTGGGAGGAACACTATTTATCAGGTTCGTTTTATATGGGCCATTCCGAGAGCAGGGTGCCAGCGACAACCTTCGCGAAGACGTTCGGAAGCGGTGGTCGCGGTTGGTCATGATCTCGATCCTGCTGTTGTTGGTAAGTGGTTTGTACAACGCCGCGATGAAGGCAATCGGCTTCGAACTGGACATGTTGTACAACGGTCTGTTGCTGATAAAAATTGTTCTGTCATTGGTCATTTTCTATCTAATCAGTGTCCTGTCAGGGCGAAGTGCGCGGGCCAAACGGTTTCGTGAACGTGACGAATACTGGCTGAATATCATTTGTGTCTTGATGCTGTTGGTCGTGATGATTGCCGGGTACATGCGAACGATGCAATTCGAGCCGAAGGTCAGGGACCAATCGGTGATGCGCGTTCCAGCCGGGCCGGTACTGAATGGGACCAGTGAAGCGATCCGCTTCAAACCGACTGTCTGATCCGTTTTCAACGAAGTTAAATGCGTAGCAGGTGGCATTGGCCGTCTTGTGGCCCGACTTAATGGATTGGCCTGGTGCCGGAAACATTAAGTGCAAACCTGACCCGGATCGGAATTTGTGACGAAAGGCTGGCATGCCAGATTTTAAATCTACTCTCAGTGAAGACATACGGTTACTGGGTAACTTGCTGGGCAAGACGATTATCCACCAGGCCGGAGATGCCGTCTTTGAGCTTGAGGAATCGATTCGAGGGTTGGCCAAATCAAGACGGGCCGGTCATTCCATTGCCGATACGGAAATGCAAACAGTGATTAAAGGGGTTTGCCAAGACCTTGCTTTGACCGAGGAAGTGCTTAAGTCATTTTCAACCTATTTTACACTGGTCAATGTGGCCGAGGAGCATCAACGGATCAATGTGCTTCGGCAGCGCAACGAAAAAGCATTCCAGGAACAAGTGGCTTTAGATGAATCAATCCAAGCTGGTTTTGAAACGTTGCAAAGTGAGGGCTTGTCAGCCGAACAGGTTGAATCCTTGTTGTCCAACATGATCGTGATGCCGGTTTTCACCGCTCACCCGACCGAATCAAAACGTCGCACAACCCGGCAGATCCTGAAATATCTTTCGGATCAGCTGTTTCAGTTGAGAAGCCGCGAAATACTGGATTTTCAGCGCGAACCAATTTTTGAAAACCTGAACCAGGCAATTACCTTGCTGTGGCAGAGCGATGATGGGCGAAAACGCCAGCCGACGGTGATGGACGAAGTGCGCAATACGGGGCTCTACTTTTTTGAACATACTTTGTTCGACGTGGTTCCCGATATTTATCGACAGGTGGAGCAGGCTCTCAAACGGGTCTACCCGAAGCATGACTGGAGAGTCAGCAATATTTTGCGATTCGGTTCCTGGATAGGTGGGGACCGAGATGGCAACCCTTTTGTAACCAATGAGACCACGCGGGACGCGTTACAGGCACAGCAGTTGCTGGTCCTGAAAAGATATGCCACGGATGTTCAGAAACTGTATCAACTGTTGAGTCCGTCGTTGGATCGAGCCAGTTTTGATCCAGGGTTTCTGGCTGGCTTGAAGGAAGAATTGGCCAATGTGCCTGAATCGGAATACAAGGTGCTGGACAGGTTTCGTGAAGAGCCTTATCGTCAGAAATTAATCCTGGTTTACCGGAGAATCGGCGCGACGATTGAGCGCTGTCGTCAGTTCTGGCAGGACTCGGTGGATTCTTTCCGGGGCTATTCCAATCCCCAGGAACTGTGCCTTGATTTGCTACAGCTCCACGGCAGTTTGCAAGACAACCGGGGAGAATGCCTGGCAGCAGGTCAGCTGTCCGATCTGATCCGGCGAGTTAATGTGTTCGGTTTTCATCTGGCCACGCTCGACATTCGTCAGCACTCGAAAAAACATGAACAGGCAGTCAGCGAGATTTTTCGACGATGTGATGCGTCATGTGACTATGTCACAATGTCGGAAGCCGAACGAGTGTCGAGGCTGGTACTCGAAATCGAATCTTCTCGTCCGTTGATGGCGGCCGATTTTTCAGAATCGACCAACGAGACCGTTGCATTGTTTCGTTTGATTGATGCGGCCCAACGTCAAGTGGGGCCGGCCAGTATCCAGAATTACGTTATCAGTATGACCGAGAGCGAAAGCGACGTACTGGAGGTTCTACTGCTGGCCAGCGAGGCAGGTCTTTTTGGACGGCTGGACGTGGTGCCATTGTTTGAAACCGTGAAGGATCTCCAAGCCGC
>JABACA010000148.1 GCA_014237975.1 Mariniblastus sp.
GTTTACTTCACTGGCCCATTTTTGGTTGGGATTGGCGTTGATGTTGGCGCCCATCTGTGCCTGGGTAGCACTTCGCGGGAACGAAGTCGTTGCCAATCCCCTGGATCTTACGCCGGCGGTCGTGCTCGGCTTGGCGGTCCTGTTTTGGGTATCTGGTTTTGACATCATCTACGCTTGCCAGGACTACGAGTTCGATCGACAGGCCAAGCTCAATAGCGTGCCGGTTCGATTGGGAATTCCGGGCGCCCTGCGTTTGGCATCGGCCTGCCACGCCGGGATGATCATTCTGTTGGCGGCGCTGCCGTTCGTACATTTTTGGGCGGGGCCAGATCTCGATTTAGGATGGTTGTATGGTGTCAGCGTAGGCAGCATTGGGGTCTTGCTGATTTACGAGCATCGCTTGGTGCAGCCCAACGATCTGACACGTGTTGGCATGGCGTTTTTCAATATCAATGCGGTGGTCAGCATTGGCTTGTTCCTGGTAACCGCCATTGACCTGTTGTTTGTCTAGTCGCTTCGACAGCAAGACCAGGCCCAACCATCAACGCATTCATAAATACGCACCATGCAAAGGGCTGGAAACCGGGCCGTTTCGCCCTTTAATGGTCGGCGCAGACGTGACACGGTGTCACATTTTCCAATGAAATTTCGTGAAACTGCATGTCCCGCAGATCCATTTGCAGCATGCGGCGCTCCATGCTCTTGCCGAACCCGGCCAACAGCTTGATCGCTTCGAGTGCGCCCATGCAGGCAACCGTTCCAGAGGTGGCGCCGAACACGGGGAACTGCCGTTTCCAGTAAGTGGGAGCTTCGGGTGTGACACAGCGCAGACAGGGCTTGCCACCGGAGGGAAACGTGGCGATGGTGGCGGCCGTGTCATACATGGCACAGTTCACCATTGGCTTTCCGTATCGAACACAGGCGTCGTTCATCGCAAACCGTTCTTCAAACAAGGGAGCCGCTCCGACACACAAATCGACTTGCGGGACCCATTGCTCGGCCAACTGCTGATCCAGATTGGCTGCGATGGGTACGATTTCCAAACGCGGGTTCAAGTCGTGCAAACGGCGCTGGATAGTCTCGATTCGTGGTTTTCCCAGCCAATCATGGGTCATCAATAGCTGACGGTTAAGGTCCGAGTGTTTGACGTTACCTCCGTGGGCAATCACCAGCTGGCCGACCCCGGCCGCCGCCAGTTCATAGGCAACCACGCTGCCTAATCCGCCACACCGGGAAATCAGGACGGAGCTGTTTTTGAGGCGCCGTTGCCCCAATTCACCAAAGTCCTTGGTCCAGATCTGCCATTCGTACGTCTTTTTCTCTTCATCACTCAGGGCATCCGCTGGTTCTTTGGGAAGGCTGTTCGATTGATTCATATTGACATTTCTTGATCAATAGACGGTGTCAGCGTTGGTTCACGATGACGTTTGGACAATTTTTTGGTCTACCATCCGAAAAACAATGGTACCCAGCTCCACTGCTTCCGTTGGATTATGAGTGATATGTAACACGGTTACTTTCTCTTGGGCATGCACTCGTTTGAGCAACGAGGAAATCTGGGATTTCGTGGAGGCGTCCAAGGCGCTCAAAGGTTCGTCCAGGCAGAGTAACTGTGGACGAAACGCAAGTGCCCGTGCCAAAGCCACTCGCTGGCGTTCGCCTCCAGATAGTCCTTGCGGAAAACGTTTGAGAATATTACCAATTCCCAACAAATCGGCCAACTCGGCAACCCGTTGCCTGCGGTCGTTTTTGGCCATTTTTCGTACTACCAAAGCGAATTCGATTTGGTGGTCGATTCGCATGGTCGGAAACAACACGGAATCTTGTGGTACGTAACCCACATTTCGATCAAACGCTGCCTGGTTGGTCACATTGTGGTTACCCAGGTAGATGGATCCATTGCAGATAGGACGTAAACCGCAGATGGCTTCGATCAAGGTTGTTTTGCCACAACCGGTGGGACCCATCAGGATGGCATAACATTGGTCTGGCAGCGACAGGTTAACATCTTCCAATCGAAAATCGCCCTGTCCAATGGCTAATTCGCTGATACGAATCATCGAAGCCCACCTTTCTGCCCGCTCAACAACAGCAGCCGGGTAGCGACCAGGACCACCACCGCAACGGAAATCAGGATCAATGATGCGACCACTGCGCCGCGCAGGTTTCCAAACTGAAAATTCAGATAGACAGTCGTGGAAAGTACTTCGGTTTTCATTCGGGCCGTTCCGGCGAAAATCAGGATCGGTCCGAACTCGCCCAGGGATCTTGCCCAAGCCAGCGTAAACGCGGCGACCGTACCGGGCCATGCCTGGGGTAATGCGACGCTATGGAAGACCCGAAATCGCCGCGCTCCAAGGGTCAGTGCAACGAGTTCGGGACGGTCATCAATTTGTTCGAACGTATTTCTCATGGTCCGAATCGCAAAGGCAGCCGCCACCGTGAATTGGGCCAGAATGATCGCGGGTATCTCATACGTGATGCCCCGGATTCCGGGAAACCCGGCCCATGAAAAAAAACTCTGCGTGGCATGGTCGATCGACCGACCGACGGGCGTTTGAAACAGAACCAGCAGACTGATTCCAACCACCAAAGGCGGCAGGACGATGGGGATGTCGAGGATCGTATCGACCAAGTGCCTGAGAAACTGAGCCAGTCGATTCAGCCAAGGCTTCTGGCCAAGGTGGCGTTGGATGGCGTCACGCCCTAGCCGGGCTAACACGTAGCCGGTTGGAACCGCAACCCAAATGGACAAAATAGCCGCCAGACTACAGGTGATTAAACTGAGATAAATCGAGAACACGACACGCTCGTCGGACAGCGATTCCCGAATGTCAGACCAGCTTGCGTACTGAAAATCGACCACCACGAGCAGGATGATCAGTACCAGGTACAGTCCTCCCAGCCCCGACATGGAGGTCCAAAACAACCAGCTGGTACGGCGACCGATCGACGAACGTAATCCGGCAGGTTCCTTCGACATATTGGCCAACAATCTCCAGGTTGAACTGAAACCGTTCCGTATCAAATGAACTGGGATGCATCAGTCCGTTAAAGGGGCTTCGACACGAAAGCCCGCTTTCTCAAAGCCGCTTATTGTATCGGAACTGATGATCATCTCGAGTAACCGTTGCATCAGCTGTGGGTTTTTTGTTGTCTTTGATATGGCCCACGGCTGAACTGCTTTGGAATTCTCGGATCGGGAAATGGGTATGATCTCGATGTGTTGCATCGACTGAGGGTCAGCCATCACATTGGACCGGTATACGAATGCCGCATCCAACCCCCCCGCCATCAGCTGACTGACCAGGGTGGGGCCCACATCAACCGTAACGGCTGACCGGTTTTTAATCTGTTCGTACAGGCCATCGTAAGGCGGTGAAGAGAGTAATTCCCGGGTCAGCCAGCCGAGTGCAGATTGTTCCGGTTCACAAATACCGATTCGCAGAGTGCCGGTTAACAGATCAGACGGGTTTTTGATTCCTTTCGCCTGGGCACTCTGAACGGCCATCACGATTTCATTGCTGCTGACCGTCACAGGAGCTTCAAAGCGATCCTGAACCTGCTCCAAGAAACGGAAATCACAGGCCAGGAAGGCATCCGGAAACAACTCTGGATCCTCAATCGAATTGATCGAGGCAACCAGCTTGCCACATCCCTCCCAGCGGGAGTAGATGTTCACGCCCTGCCGTTTTGCAAATCGTCGCACGCGTTCCTCCAAAACCGGTGTAAACATCGAACCGATAAACAGATGGATCTCCGGAACCTCTTCCCAATGGTCTCCAGGCTGGGCAGAAAAGCCATAACGACCAAACGCCGGACTGCCCGTTTCCGGAGCCGTGGCAAACCTGGCAAACTGAATCGCCAGCGCTGGATGCTTGGTGGTTGATACGACACCCATCCCAACGTTGCCCGTGAACTCATCCCGCGGATCGACATAGGCTGCCACTTTGAGGAGCGGTTGTTCACTTGCCTGATTCACTTGGTTGACCGTTGTGTCCCACAGGACGGCCGCATCGAGGCTGCCCGTGACCAGGGCCTGGGCAAGCGTCATCACGTTTTCGGCATCCGTTTTCCTGTTTGCTTCAAGCGGTTCCAGCAAGTTGTCACGTTGGGCTACCGCCCTTGCCAGTTTTCCAATCGCCGCACGTTTCGACGTCAGTCCGTAAGCGATGTCTTGGCGATCGACCAAATCCGCCAAGTTGTCGATTCTTAGATCACTGTCGGCGGCGATGGCGATCACCGGTTTTTGTACCGCGGCAGGGAATATTTCCCGTATGTACTTTTCTTTTTGCCCGTTTTCCAGCAACAGGTCATCGGCCAAAATGACAATATCGGCGCCACGCTCAACTCCTGATTGAAATTCGGTTGCGACTTGCCCGGCCAGCTCTCCAGAACCTCCAGTTCGTACGATTTCAACATTGGATCCCATCAGGTTGTTGAAATCATTGACCAACTGTTCGACCGGCCGAGCAATTCCAGCAGCACAGTAAACCCTGATATTTATGTTGTCCGATGATGTCCTTCGCGCATCGGGTCGCAAGCGGAGAGCCATGAACATCAGCAGGATGATGGCGATAAGCGAGGCCAGCCCGATGATCAACGCAACTGAGGTCTGGCCGCGTTTTCCAAAACAGTTTGGTCGAGAGTGGTTCATGGCTGCCGACTCTTTTCAGTCAGGGAGCCATCTTGCAGATCAAAACAACGGTCGGCATACGCCTCAATGCTATCGTCGTGCGAGGCTACCAGTACGGCGCCACCGGAATCGGCAAAGTCACGCAAGACTCGAAACACCAGCTCGCCGTTCTTGCGATCAAGATTGCCAGTCGGTTCGTCGGCAATCACCAACTCCGGTTGGTGGACCAGGGCCCTGGCCAAGGCACCCCGTTGGCGTTGGCCATGGCTCAACGCGTCCGGCTTGTGTTGCGCCCAGTCACCCAGGCCAACCCGATCCAGCCAAGTATCTGCTGCCCCCACCGAACTGCCGGAGGGCAATCTCAGGTTTTCTTGCAAGGTCAGGTAGGGAATCAGTTGCAATGTTTGAAACAGGTATCCAATTTTGTGGGCGCGAATCTGTGCCCGTTCCCCAGCGGTGACGTCATACACAGGAAGCCCCTGTATCTCCACGTCACCCTCGGTTGGCTTCAACATCGTTCCGCAGTTGAGCAAAAGCGTGGTTTTACCGGCTCCGCTGTCACCAAACACGCCAATCATCTGGCCCGGCTGGACACTCAGGTCAACATGATCCAGAACGGCCCTGGTGCCAGCCGCGTTTGCATATTGATGGGACAGGTTGGTGATGGTTAAGGCAGTTTTCACAATGTCAACATTCCTTGCCAATAGAATCAGCCGGCAAACGAGTCGCCGAAAACAAGGCTGGCAAACAGGCCGCCAATGCCGCCAACAGCACGGAAACCAATACGATCGTTAGCGGTTGCGACCAGTCGATGGCAAACCGGTTCCCGGTAACCTGAAACGCCCCAACCGACATCCAATAGGACAATAACGCCCCTCCGACACCCCCCACCACCGCGCCGGCCAGTGTTAACAACACCGAGCGGCCAACCAACAGGAACATCAATTGTGCCGACCCGTATCCGATCGCCTGTAATACTCCCATCTCGTTGCGTCGCTGAAGAGCATTCCAGGAAGTCATGGCGACGATCGCCAATGTCAGCATGATCCATAAACTGTTTTGTATGACCAGCGAGTTGGTCCGATTGAGCGAGCGTATACTAAAACGGGCATCGGCCATTTGATCCCGCCGCAACAGAACAGCCTGGTCGGTAATCCGGGCCAATTCATTGCTCAAGACGACATCTGCTTTCAAGCCCGTTCGCGCGCATTCTTCACTGGTACACTCGATTGCTTCGATCCGGCTCAACTGGTTGGGCTTGTTGAAGATCTCCTGGGCCAACGGCAGGTCCATCAAAACGGCCGCGTCCTGCCAAGTTCCATTCGATCGGTTGACCCGGGCAACTTGTAGAGACTGGCCCTCGATGGTGACAGCAGCTTTGTCATCACGTTGTATCCCGAGTGCTTCGGCCAATTCACTGCCAAGTTGTACTTGTTGCTTTGCAATGGCGCGTTGCATGGGTGATTTGGGACGACCCGGCATCGGGACGGATGCCGAAATACCGACCAGCCGCGCGGGCCGTTGTTTGTCCGCAAAACCGACCTGGGTCTGTATTTCCAGCATTGGGATCAAGTGGTTTAATGACGCCCGGTATTCAACCAACTGTTGCAGTACGGATTCATCCATCGTTTCCGAGGTGTAACCGCCATTGGTGTGATAGGAAAGTTGATCCACCTGGGCCGGAAGAATAACCACATTGGAACCAATGTCTCTAGCGCTGCGGGTCATCTCTTTTTCATAACCGGACCGGTTGACGGAAAAAAAAGTCACGGTGGCGATGATGACAGCGACCAATGCCGAAAACAGGGCGCTCGTCTTGCGACGATGGACAACTTCTCGAAAGACTAAGGTGTGGGTTTTTATCACAATCTTGATGCACCTGATCCGGGTTTGAAGCGGTGCCAGAAAACGGCCATGAATACCAAAAGAATCAGGGCAATACTACCCATCAAAAACCAGGGAATGGTGTTTTCAGAAAGCGATTCCGTGGACGGGACCAGGGGCTGTCTCTTGGCCACCGGGTCCGATGTTTCCGATTCCGTAGCAGGTGAGGCAGCCCGTGGTTGCGTTTCCAAACTCGGCGGCGAGGCGGCCAGGTCGTCGAGCTCGTGAATAATTAGTCCACCGCCCAGGTTGGCCGTTGGCTCCGTGCCGACCGTGTTGCTCCCCGCCTGACTCTTTTGGATGATCTGGCTGACCTCCGCCTGTACCAGGCTGGAATTGGGATCAAAATCGAGACTCGTTTCGGCCATTCGTTCATTGGCCAATGTCCAACGGTGAAGGACTTGCTGTCCGTACAGCCATTTTTTGTCGAGATCGCATTCACAACTACGGCCACAAATACCGGCCCTGGCAACGAGCTGGGGCTCGAGCTGGTCATTTCCCATCAACGGCTCACCCAGGATGACACCTTGGCCGTACACAATGGCCACCAGCGGTTGGTCCAGGTCGGCCGGTTCCAGGCCGGCTGACTTGATCAGCCAGTACTCCTGTTCCCGATTGGCCCGTGTTAATTCATGCATCACCGGACCTTGATCCGGAGCTTTCTCGTACGACCACATCTGTCGGTTGATCGAGCTGACCGCCCGTTGAACGGCCGCCTTGGCCGGCAGGTCAAGTTCGTCGTTGCCCGATTCAATCAACAGGATCACGCACAGGCATTGCGACAGGTCGGACAGCATTTTCTGTCTCAACGGTGAATCAACCAGCCTGCCAATCTCACGGGCCAGGTTGGCCGGCTCCCAGACGCCCAGGATCTCGGCGTCTCCCGAAGATCGCGACAGCTGGGCGACGATACCGGAACCCGGTTCCTGTTTGGAATCGGTCGCCCGCTGGCTAATCAATTGACCTTGTGGGCTCTGGGAGTCCACCCAGGTGTAGTCGATATTGGACCGGTCCAGCGCTTGTTGGACCGTCTGGTTCCATTGCTCGATCTGGGATGCGGTTGCCGTTGTCGGTTTTAGTAACTGAAGCTGCCACGGCTCCCGGTGGATGTTGACGAACGCCACATCCCGAACGCTGTACTTGCAGGGAAACGTCGCGGTTGAATGGAACTCGACCCCCATCAGAATTGCGATCAAGGCAACGGCTGTTTTAATTAGGCTCATTCAGTATTCCTTGCCGCGGTGGTTATTTCTCGGGCAGGTTCTCGTTCACACTACGGGGAATAAAACCCATCGATGTTTCCAGCCAATTGCCACAGGAGCATCCACCGCCCCCTTCGGCCGACAAAACCATTCCCTGGGCGGGAACCACGCTGATCCAACAATCGGTTCGAATCCGCTTAAAACGGTTGACTTTGTCGTTGCGAAAATCCCACCAGGTGGTTTCGCCAAGCCGGGAGAATAGTCCCTGGGTGCTTAGCGAGTAGCTGGCGCAGCCGTGGCCTGGCGGAAACCCGCGTGTCAAAGTCTGGCCGCTAGCCAAGTCCATGACTTCGGGCCTCAAATACAGCAGCTCGGCCTGGATGGCCGGTCGCGAAATGTGTTTACCGTGATGGTTCGTTTCCCAGGCAACACTGCGGATCCAGTTCCGTTTCCCGTTGGCAGGATCAAAAGACCGGACGGTAAATTCCTTGGCAGTCGACTCCGAACCGGCCAGGATCAGCGAGCGTTGATCAGCGTTTCCTCCACCGGCCAGGTACAGGCAGGCAAGGTGGCCTTTGAAAGTTTCCAGTGGTTGCGCCCACAGTTTCTTGCCGGACTCGATCTCCAGGCAGACCAGTTCGTGTTGCTGGTTTTCATCCAGAGAGATGCGGCGGGTGGAACCTGCCAGATGTTCGGGTGTTCGGTCCTCGATAAAATACAGTCGACCGTCCAGTACGGTGATCGTTGGGTGCAGGATCAAGCCCGGGTATTTCCAGGCGGTGTCACCGGTGGTCGCGTCCAGGGCAAACAACAGGTCGCCGGCCACCACGTGGGTGTCGGGTCCTCCGGTCGAATCAAACCAGTTTTTCCCCCCCCACCACTCAAGATAGGTTGCATCCCGTTTCATGGCCGTCCCGATCAACAGGTGATCGTAGCGGGCAATATAGCCCCACGCCCGGGAGGGATCGTTGTTATCCTCCAGCGGCAGTTGGAACCGCTTCTGAATACTGCCGTCACGACCATTAATTTTCCACGCCTGATCCTGGGCAGCGACATACACCGTGTCATTATCGGCACACCAGTTGGAACAATCGTGCGGCACGTTCCAGCGCATGACGGTCGGTGATTCGACGCTCCACAGTACACTGCCGCTGAAACTGTCCAGTGCAATCATCCGCTGTTGACCTTGCAGGAACAACCGTCCTCCCACGGCCAAGGGCGAAGGTTTGCGGTTCTGTCGATCGGTCTGGTAACGGGGGCCGGGCCGACCGATCCATTGTGCGACCAGGTCCTGCCGGGTGGATGCCTGGGACAAAGTCTCTCCTCCGAATGCGCTGTTATCCGCTTGACCGTACATATGGCTCCAGTCACCGGAGCCCTGCAACGGTTTACGTTTCCAGGTTACGGCCGTCCCGTCGTGGAGGATGCCACCAGAGGGTCGTACCAACCGGCGAACCTGGTCATTGTTGTTTTCCGAGAGCACGACCGTTGCGAAGGCAGCCGGCAATTGTTCCAGTGGAATTGCCATCACCGAAAGTGGTTTGCCGTAGTGCACCCGGTTTGAATCGGCCTCCTGTTGTTCTTGCCAGCGTTGCCGAACGCGCTCCGATTCCGCATCGGTTTGGGTAACCAGTACGACATTGAACTGGCTGCCAGCTGCCAGCGACCGAGCCTGATCGGCCATGGATTCCCCGACCACGATTGCCAGTCCACGGGGGTTGGCAGCTTCTGAAATGATGGACGCGACTTGGGATTTCGCTTCGGCCTTGTTGCTTCTGGACCAGTCAAAATGGGTATCCAGGGAATAGCTGTTGGTGGTTTCGGCATTGTCCGAATCGGCGTTACGCAACTGATATTGAATTTCCCGACGGTAGGGCAAGTCGGAAACGACCACTCGATGAGAACGGGTTTCTTCGGTCGATTGGGAAACGCGACGAATCGAATCTTCACTGATAATATCGACAACGGTGGGGCACGAGGTTTCGGTTCCGTACTGGATTTCCACCGTGCCTGGTTCAAGGTAATTGGCATAGGGACCCCACGACACAAAACGGTTCTTTTCGGGTTGGGGTTGAGAGGGCGGTGGAAACTCATCTTTGCGTGCCTCGTACAATCGTTTCACGCTGGGCCCGGCCAAGGTGGTTGAATAGATGCGCACCTCGTGCATGCCACCTGGTAGAGGAAAATTTTCATCCGAGTCCTTGTAGGCACCAAGCGTGAAATGGCAGGCGTCGGAATAACTGATGGGCCCCTGCTCTGCCTGGCTACTGGCAGCCAAAGAGCCGTTGACATACAACCTCATTTCCTGGCCATTGTAGGTTCCCACCAAATGGTTCCAGGTTTCTGTCACAAAGGCCTTGGGACTGGTCAGGTAGGTCAGCCCACCTCCCTTTCCCGCGATGGCCAAACAGAACTTGTCGTTGCAAAATCCAAGCAGCCATCCATGTTCCGTTGTCCCGTCATCCTGGATGCAACCGACAATCCCCCCCCATTTCAGCGGCGCGTCGACACGCACCCAGGCCTCGACGGAGATGGCATCGTCGGGTAACGACTTGATGAGACTCTTATCGATTGGGAAAAAGCCACCTTCCATTTCGATACCTTCAACCTTGTCCGAACCTCCAATCAGGACCGATTGAGCGGTGCCCGACAGCACCGCATCGGCGCTCCCTTCCTGGTCCAGGACCTTGGTGTTCTTGAGTTTGGTTTGTGAGACAGGCTGGCCCGATCCGTTTTGCATGCCCGAACGGTGGAACACCCAGCGGTGAAGCAGGTTTTTTTGGCGGACGGCGGGAACGGGCGGGGAGGGCCAGCTCTCTTTGCTGATTGGGGCTCCTGGTTGCCAGGCCGATTCGGCCGTTTCCGAAAATCCATACAGGTTTCCTTCATCGGTGGAGACGATCAAGTGCTGGCCGGCAACGGCCAGACCGAATGCGCGACCGTCGATCTGGGCCGACCAGGTGATTTCACCCGTTTCGGCATCAACCGCTGTGACGTGGTCTCGGCCGCCCACCAGTAAATGTTTGCCCGATCGGATCAGCTCCAGGGGTTCATCGACACTCCGCTCCCATTTCAGTTCGTTCCCCTCTCGCTTGGCAGCCAGTAATTTTTCTCCATCGACGACAAAGAAAAACTCCGGATCAACGACGATCGAACGGCCGCGAGGAAACGAAGCGATACGTTCCTTGCCCTTAAAGACACCGACTTGCCCACTCCGCGCTTGGCTGCCGCCCTCGGTTCGAACCACGTCCCCCGACGGAGTCAACACAATCGTCACGCCACCACCACCGGGCAGGCTGCCCAGTTTCTTGCCGTTGGTCCGGTCGAAAAGTAATGGAGCAACCCGTCCCTGCGGTACGATCAGTCGATCTTCGGCGACCAGCAACGACCCCTCCAGC
>JABACA010000149.1 GCA_014237975.1 Mariniblastus sp.
CCGCCACCCGCCATCCAGACGCTGAAACCGAACGGGTGATGATCCCTGCCGTCGGCGCCTTGCGAACCGGGCGTTCGTCCAAACTCGGTCGCAAAGACCACGATCGTATCCTGCAACAGTCCGCGCTGTTTCAGGTCTTTCAACAGGCCGGCCGTCGGCAGGTCGACCTGTTGGGCCAGCTTGGCATGCCCCTTGCGGAGACCCGAGTGATTGTCCCAGGCCCCGGCGGCTCCGTCCCCGTGCATGATCTGGATAAAACGAACACCCCGTTCGGAGAACCGTCGGGCCGCCAGCAATTGTTGACCAAACGTCTTGGTTTCTGGCTGGTCCAATCCATACAGCTGACGGGTCTCCTCCGATTCGCTTTGCAAGTCCAGCACTTCGGGAACGGAGGTCTGCATCCGGTAAGCCAGTTCGTACGACTTGATGCGGGCTTCCAGAACCGGGTCGCCGGGAAACTGGTGGGCGGTCAGCCGATTCAACTGGTTGGTAAATTCCAGGTTGGCCTGTTGTTGGGCGGAGCTTAAACCACCATGCGGCGACGCGTACTCGAGCGGGTTCTTCGGATCTACCTTGAGGTTGACCGAGTCGTAGGCGGGGCCCAGGTAATGCCCATCCCGTTTGTCGAAAAACCGTGGACCAATATTGATGAACTGGGGCAGGTTGTCACTCAGTGACCCGAGGCCGTAATTGATCCAGGCCCCCAGGGTGGGCACCCGCGGATCGAGCATGTGCCGCCCCGAATGGAATTGAACTTGCGCCCCATGGTTGTTATCGGTGGTCCACATGGAACGAATGAAGGCGATCTCATCGGCGCAGGAACCGATATGGGGAAACCAGTCACTGACCTCGATCCCCGATTGCCCGTACTTTTTATAACCGGTCTGTAATGGAAAGATCGTCTTGCGTTCTTTACCGTTGGCATCGTCGACAACCACCACGCGCAGGTCTTTAAAACGTTCCGGGTCGTAGACGCTGGCAAAGGGGGTGTCGGCGATCGATTTACCGGAAAATTTGTTTAACGCGGGCTTCGGATCAAAGCTCTCCATGTGGCTCACCCCGCCCCGCATGAATAGCCAGATGACCCGTTTCGCCCTGGGCTGAAAATGTGGTTTGCCATCCGGCCTGGCCTGCTCTTCGGCCGCCACGATTCCCCCCAGGGCCAGCGAACCGAAACCGAGTGCCGACTGCAGCATGTATTGACGACGTGAAATGGAATGGTTGTGAGTCATCGGATCACCAGGAAGTCGTTATGGTTAAGCAGGGCATGGACAAATTGCACCCGGTCGGGCGTCCGCTGGAGGAACGCCAGGCACGCCTCTGTTTCATCGGGCGAAGGACTGCGGCCGATCAGCATCAGGAAGATGACTTCGGCAAAATCGGAGTCCTGCAGGCCGGCATCAAATTGCGAATCGATCTGCCGGGCCGCCTCGAGGGCAGCGCGGCTGTTCATCATGGCCAGCGCCTGTTGGGGCACGATGCTCTCACTACGGCGGTAACACTCAAATACATCGGCATCGTCAAACGTGGCCACGAATGGGTCACGACTGTCACGGGAATGAAACAGGTACAGACTGCGGCGCCGTACATTGGGTCCCGGCTTGACGGGTGGCCCACCCAGCGTTGGGTCCAGACGGCCCGACAGTTGCAACAGGCTGTCCCGCACAACTTGCGCCTCCATCCGACGATGGTTCATCCTCCAGTAATCGTGGTTCTCAGGATCGTGGGCCAGCGTGTGCGGATCGGCCCCCCGGTTGGAACTGCTCCGCTGCCAAGCTTGCGAGGTCAAAATCAGGCGATGCAAGTGTTTCATGCTCCAACCCGATTCGATCAGCTCAACCGCGAGATAATCGAGCAGGTCCAGGTGCCGTGGTCGGGGTGCCCGCCGACCAAAATCAAACACGGTCTCTACCAGCGGCGTGCCAAAGTGACGCATCCAGATATGATTGACGGCAACCCGGGCGGTCAGCGGATTGTCGCGATGCGTGATCCACTGGGCCAGTGCGGTCCGCCGCCCGGTACTCGTCTTGGAGTAGATGGGAGGATACTGGGATGTCGTGTGTTTTCCTTGATAAAGGGCTTGTTGGCTGCCCCGCAAAGGGAGCGGAGTGGGCAACTCACTGGAACCGAGCGCGGCTTTGGCCTGGTCACGTTTCTTGACCGCGGCAGCTCGCTTGGCCGCATCTGCCTTGAGCAGATCGGCCTCTGCCTGGGCGAGCTGGACTTGCAACTGCAAGCGGCCGGCCGCCTGCGCGGCAGCGGCGAGACTCGCCTCCTCTTGCCCGCCCTTGAAGATCGCATTGTCATTGGCAATCTGCGCCTGCACAGACTTCAGCTGAATCTCTGCCAGTTTTAGTTGGGCCTTGGCCAACGCGACGATCTGGACGGAATCAATCGGGGCAGCCTGCTGGGTAGCAGGTTGCAAGGTCACGTCGGCGGCCAACGGCTGGACTTCGATCGAGTAGAAATCGGCGGACGAGTCAAACGCAAACAGTTCGAGCGCCCCTCTGCTTCGTCGCGGCAGACGGTAGGCGAACAGGAACTGACCGTCCAGCGCCACGTTGATCAGGTCTCCCCGGACCTTGACGTTGAGGCGGTATTCCTGGTTCAGCTCAATCGGCAGATCACGTTTCGCATCGCCCGGGTAAACATTTCGGCCGGCCACCTTGTGGGCAAGCTGAACTTTAGGACCGCCAACGAAGGCACTGGCATACACGGTGTGACCATTTTCACCCGTCGTATCGACATCAAAGCGGATGCCGGTCGACTTCCATCGATCACCGCCGGTGGTTTGAAAGGTCAGGGTCAACTCAAAATCGTCTGGATGCAACCCTTTGCTTCTTAGACAACTCCGCTCCTGGGTCGGCTCGGTTTGACTCAGCAAGCCACCCTGATACCGCCAGCCACGGCCAATCGTCTCCCAAACCTCGGGTGCTGATTTTTTAAAATCATCTACGATCGGTTTGCCTGGCGGCTTCGCTTGTTCGGCGGCCGCCACCCGCTGTTCGGTTTGGGCAGCCTGCTGGAGATTCTGCTGGGCAGCAACCAGTCGGTCCTGCGCCTTGGCAAGCCGATCGGTTTGCACGTATTGGCGGATACCCGGGGCCCAGGCTTCGACGGGCAGGCCAACCGGGATTGGCTCCTCGGCAAAGTGGGCCAGGAACTCGGGAGGACCGGGCAGGACCCGTTTGTCCTCGATCGGGTCGGCCGGATTGCCGCGCCGGTGAACGTACGTGGGCGCGTCGGGTTTGTCGTCGTAAACCCGGGGCAGTCCAGCCTTGGCAAAATCGGTTTCACCCGGCAACGCATCGAGACGCACATGGTGCGGTTCGAAGATGGCCCGGAACCGGTAATAGTCCTCGTGGCCAATCGGGTCGTATTTGTGGTCGTGACACTTGGCACAGTTCATCGTCAAGCCAAGCAACGATTTACCCGTATGTTCAATCGTGTCATCCAGCCAGGTCGTCCGGTTGAACAGGTAGTAGTTACGGGCCAGGAAGCCGGTTGCCGCCAAGGTCTTCAAATCGCCCGAGGCGATCTCGTCGCCGGCGACCATTTCCATGATCATCCGATCGTAGCCTTTATCCTCGTTGAGAGAATTGACAATCCACTCCCGCCAATGCCAAATATGCTTTTGACTGTTGCGCAGCTGGGCGTCCAGCCCATACCAGTCGCTGTATCGCCAGACGTCCATCCAGTGTCGACCCCAGCGTTCCCCGTACTGCGGGCTATCGATCAGCCGGTCAATCAACGCTTCGACCGGCTGGTTCGACTGCAGCTGGTCGACCGAGGGTGGCAACCCAATCAGGTCGAGATAGAGTCGCCGGATCAGCAAACTTCGCGGCGCCGTCTCCTGTGGCTTGAGTTGATTGGTTTTTTGTGCCTTGGCCAGAAAGGCATCGATCGGGTTGGACTCCCCCAGCTCGGGTACGGCCGGGCGTTTGATTTTTTGAAACGCCCAATGCTGCGCTGGGTCCGCTTCGCCTGCTTCGTTGGCCGGGGCGGGCGCGCCAGCGGCCATCCACTTCTTGATGACCGCCAACTCTTCCCCTTTCAGGGGCTCGCCCTCGGGCGGCATTCGCTGGTCATCTACCTGGGACGTCAAGCGATCCAACAGGTCACCCGATTCCAGGATGTCGTGATCCTGCATCGCTTCGACCGTATCCAACCGCAGACCCGACTCCTGCTTCAAAGCTCCGTGGCAGGCAAAGCAGCGTTGTTTAAAAAGTGGCTTGATCTGCTGCTCATACAATTCGGTTGCCGGTTCCTGCCCGGCCGTGTTACTGGCCCCCAGAACCAGGCAGCAGACAGCGATCAACTTGGCCAGGTCGTTCACCCGTTCACCCTCTCAAAAGATGCATGTTTTTTCCGCTACTGCCGAAACGGCCGACGTCGATGTTGTGGTGGTTCAGCAACTCAAGGTAAAGGTTGCAGAGCGGAGTCGGTTGGTCCAGGACCCCGTTTCTAGCCAGGAACGACTGCAATCCTCAACAAAAACCGGTGATTTGCGCAAAATCGTGGTTGGTTTGCGCGTTTTGCGTTTTTTGACGCGAGTTTTCGTTGCCAAACTAATTTACTAACTAAACTAATATACTAACTAACTAATATACTAACTATAGACGCAGTTTGCTGTTCATCTTGCCTCTACTTGGTGCAAGTCAAAATAAAACATAGTTGAGATTCAACATGACAAAAGCAACCACAATTTTTGTTGCCATTTTCCTCACATGTTTTCTATCGACGCAAACGATCGCTGATATCGTTGTGGATACCTTACCTGCAAATAATCAGGCCAATTTGAGTGCAGACGCTGGCCAGACTTTTACGACGGGAGTCCTTACACTGAAGGGTTTAGGGACAATTGAAATTGAAGGCCCTCAGAGCGGCGCTTTGGGCACTGTATTTGGCCTTGAATTGTGGACTGACACTGACCAAAACCACTCGACGTGGGATCCAGGTACTTTGTTGGCGACTGCGTCGAACACTTCGGCAATCCCGAACGGCACAATCACTACTTTTAACTTTAGCGGTGAGGCCTTGGCTGATAACACCGTCTATGGCTTTACCTACACAGATGGTGCAGGCAACCGCATTCTCGCACGGATGGGACTAACCAACGCGAACGCGATTTCCACTGGTACGCTGTTTGGTGGTGGTAGCCAACAATTCGGAGATGCCTTTGACACGGCAATGCGTATAACCACCATTCGTGCAATTCCCGAGCCTTCATCTATGGCCTTGATTGGCGTAGGTCTTTTGGGGCTGGTCGTTCGTCGACGTCGTTCGTAGACCATTCGCACCCAGTTTCATGACTCGACGGTTTCAACCCAACACATGATTTGGCGGTTGAGATAAATCCAATATATCGGATTGCGCTTTTTTGTCGGTAGGTTTGGTATTCCGTTTTTCGAGTTTCGTTTTCGGACAGGATTTTGATGTCTACATTTTGACTGGGTAGTCGAATTCCCAAGGTGCGACGGGACTTGGGGGTGGTTCACCCAACTAGGGGCCTGGGCCGGATGCAGCTGGCGCAGCGACTTCATTCTTTTGGTCGAACGGATCCAGTTCGAATACTGGCTATCCTCCATCGCTCTATGGCGATTCGAGTGGCGTGATGGCTAGCTTACAGATGCAACAGGCGATGGAGGCGTGAATCAACACCTCATGCTGGCAGCCGTAAGCACTCTGCCAAGCAGAGGAATTCCTTGCCTCTCGGCTGACGTCAGGAGAGTTTCCCAAACCGACAATGCTTAAAAATGGCCCTGGAATCCGATTACCTGGGTATCTAATGGTTTTGCTTGCAACTGCCATGGAGGCTATTAAAATGTTTGACAGTTAACGCTCTTGACTATCCATTGATTGGCACCACGAGATTAGGAATCATTATCATGCGAGCAATCATTTTGAGTTTGTTTGTAGTTGGCGCGCTTATTTTCAGTGGCGCTGCGACAGCAGACATTATTACGGCTGCCAGTATTGCCTATACCGGAACTGCGAGTGAGGAGGGACTTAACCTCGGTGATGAATCAAATATCATCAACGGGAATGGCCTCGCTGGCGGATTGGGTGGCCTGTTTCCCGACGGTTCAAATATCGGAACTCTGGCACACGACGCGGTGACATTTACCGCACCAGGAAACGCTTGGGCAACAATTGATGCGGGTGGCGGTGGCGGTGATTGGTTTACCGCTGGTGAAAACGACGGTACCGTCATCTTTGATTTCGATTTAGGGGGTTCTTTCGAGATCGACTCCATTGCAGTGTGGGGATACCACTTTGGTGCTGCCAATGGAAACTCGATTTCCGATATCACACTTGATTTTTCCACCGACGGAGGTGGGACGACCGCCAGCAGTCAGACGGTTGGCGTGCCGCTTCCCGGAACGTTTAATCTGGCCACGATCGTTGGACTAACGCCAACTCATGCCAACTTTGTGACCATGACCGTAAACGACAATCACTTTGGCGGTCCAGGTGGTGGAGATCGCGTCGGTATCGCAGAAATTCATTTCACAGGCACAGCCGTTCCGGAGCCGTCCAGTCTGGCACTCTTGAGTGCTGGAGGTTTCGGTTTGATATTTATTCGCCGACGAAAACCCCGCACCTAAGAACTCAACTTTGCTGATCAGCCCGTTTATGACGGCCTTGTCAGCCCCTATACCTACTTTGGGTCAGCTCCAGCTGCGTATCGATGGGTAATCAATCTAATAATAATTATTCTATTTTCAGGTTCCAATCCGTTGAGTTTCAACCTTACCGCCGAACTTTGGTGTAGAATGATCGCTCGTGACGGCAATAATATCGCCTGCATTTAGGGCAACGTTGCGTAAAAAACTACACAAAGGATAGACGAATGGCTGAAGGTACGATCAAACGAATTACAGACAAAGGTTTTGGATTTATCGACACGGGTTCTGACAAAGACTTGTTTTTCCACTCTTCCAGTGTTGAAGGCACAAGCTTTGATCAACTCCACGAAGGGCAACGAGTTTCCTTCACCGAAGGACGCGGACAAAAAGGGCCATGTGCTGAAAACGTCACTCCTGTTTAAGAGAGTGCGTCGATTGAAAAAAAGATCTCGCTGACACATGTAATAAAATCTTTAGGCATGGGTCAGCGGATCTCGGAATGGTATTCCCTGCCGCCCTTTGTGGCGGTTTTTTTTTGTCAATTGCTCGAGAGTTCATTGATTCGTTGAGGATTAAATCCCTGTCAGTCAATCATGAACACCCGAACGATGAACCACCGTTGCGCAGCGATGAAGATTAGAACCAGCTACCAAACCCAGCAACGGGGGTGCCAACGGGAAATCAAGTGCCCGCGTCTCGATCCCCTCGAAAATCAAAACGGGTGTTCACTACAACAATGACCACTCCAGGCTCGATTTCCGCGGAGAAGGTTTCTCCGACGGGAAACCTGTACGCCAAGGAAGAAATGGATGGCATTAAAATGGATGGCATTATCTACCAGGCAGTCCCCC
Organism: Mariniblastus sp.; assembly: GCA_014237975.1. Taxonomy (GTDB): domain Bacteria; phylum Planctomycetota; class Planctomycetia; order Pirellulales; family Pirellulaceae; genus Mariniblastus. Next base: position 7,481 of record JABACA010000149.1, read on the forward strand.
AACCGGAGCACCCACGATTCGGCAACGTCCGCAGTGCCGAGGAATATGGTTACCAGGGCGAAGTCATCAGCAGTTCCGGCCACTTGAAAATCAACGTCTCTTCGGATTCGGGCCGGGTCGACTACGTTCGCGCCTATCTGCCCAAGGACGAAACTTCGCGGCGGACCAATGGAGAAATATCGGCATCCTATATCGTGAAATAGGAAGATCTCCGCGCCGAGCGTTGTAAAACGCCCGGCAGCAGGCAGCTTCAAACGGCCAGGCAAACGGGCCTACAATGGGTGGACTACCAATCCCAACACAAACACTTATCTCCAGCCCCGCACAAACATGCCAAACAAGAACCATCCTGTTTCTCATCGGCGTCTTGGCTATGTCGAGCATATCTACAGGTCGGGAGCAGAGTTTGGGGCATTTGTCGCTGTCAGGATTGTCCGGGTTTCCGGGCCGCTGACAGTGGACGTTCTTCAAGCTTCGTTACAGGATGCGCAAAACGAGATTGCACTGTTACGAGCCAGCATGACCGGCAGTGGCGAGTTGCAGGTGGCGACAACAGCGGACTTGCCGCTGAGCATCGTTGGCCGCCGCTCACCGGAACAATGGAAAGAGATGGCAATCGCGGCATTGCTGCAACGTTTTCCGGATGGATCACTATTGTGGCGGGCCTGGTTCCTGGAATCTGCTGATGGACAAAATCATGAAGTGCTGTTGGCATTCCATCACTCAATCAGTGATGGGTCGGCGATCACCTGGTTGGTCAATCGCCTGTTAGAAAAATGCCAAGCGCGATTGAAGGGGCAAGCGGTCCAGCATGCTGCACAGCCGTTGCCGCCGGCGGCCGACAAGCGTTTACCCGGTTTAGGCATCACTCGAGCCATCCAGTTTGCCTGGCATCACGTAATCAAAATGTTTCAACGGGGCGATCGAGCGATCCAACAGTTGGTCGATTCGCCTCACGTTCCAGCCGATGATCGCACGACTAGCATTCGTTTCCTGAAACTGTCAGCCGACTCGACGAACGGGCTGCTCACGACTGTAAAACGGGAACAGGCGACGGTGGAGGGTACACTGATGGCGGCCATGTTACGCGCTTCGCTCAAGGTGGTGGGCACGACCACCAAGCCATTCACATGCTTTACGAGTATCAATCTGCGACCCGTTTGCCAGGTCGATCCGGATCTGTTTGGCTGTTTCGTCTATTGGGCGGAAACCTTGCAACCGGTTCGACCCGATAGTAATTTCTGGGACCTTGCCCGGGAAACCTCGGTTGCAATCCGCAGGTCCAAGCAGAAAAGAGGCCTGCCTCCTCCCGCATTATTCAAGACGGTGTCCGGCCGGGTCCTGCACGGTATCGTCAATAACAGAGCTATGGGTAGAACCAATGCGGTTGGCGTATCCAACCTGGGAAGGATCGATTTACTGGATGACTTCTCGCCACTGCAGATCAACGAAATGTACTCGCTGGCAGCCCAACAGGCGATCGGCAACGCCGTTCACCTGATTAGCGGCTCTGTTTACGACCGGATCATGGCAACCTTGATGTTCACCTCACCCATCAGCAAGGCGGTAGCGGATACGTTTGTCGAGAACTTTCAAGCCGAACTAACAGCCGCGTGTGAATTGTGACCGGCCGAACCTCGATGACGTGGCGAGGAACATCCGGTGGACGCCCCACCATTCATTGAACCTGACCTGTTCAGTCTTCATCTTCCTGGTGGGCATGGGAAATCACAAAATCTACCAAGGCTTGGGACTCGAACCAGCCACGCCACATGTTGTGACCCTGTCCCTCGACGACCTCAACTTCAATCGGTCCGCCCAGCGCAGTGTACCGCTTGGCCAACTGCGCCGAGTTGAGTTCCAAGGGAACAACCGTGTCCTGGTCGCCATGAATGTGAAACAGGGGCACCTGGGACTTGGCAAGTCCTGCCAGTCGATCAACCGGATTATGCTGCTGGAGGTTTTCCTGTAATTCGGCAGCCGTCATCCGGTAGGCCGGCGCAGCCCGTTCAACGCCCGGGTAACTGGCGATGTTGCATACGGGATAGATCCCTGCCACTCCGGCCACCGAATCGGGATGCTGGACCGCCCAGTTATAGAGCATCAAACCACCCCGACTGCGGGCCAGCAGGACCGGCTTGCGGGCATAGCCCCGGTGCTTCGTCAATTCAACATACAGTTTTTCGAAGAGGGCCGTGCCGGTCGGACTGCCATACGATTCGCCCACGTCGATCCCGGCAATCGCAATGCCGGCCCGCTGGAAACGCTGAAACATCCAATCTTCTTCCTTGCCCGGAAGCCTGGCAAGCGTCGGTGAGTACCAGACCCACGGCATTGGCCCAGCCCGCCGCATCGACAGGGGCGGTTCCATCACGAACGCCCGCCGGCCAGCAATCTCCAATGTCTCAGGTTGGGTCGGCAACGAGGCTGCCTGCTCTTGCCCGGGTGTCGCCGGCAGGTCCAAGACCTGTTTCTGGGCCAACAGCCGCTCGCGCAGTTTGGGATACTCGAGCTGCTGCACGGCCACGTCCTGTTGGGCGGCTAATGCGGCGGCGACGCCCGCGCCTTGGCCGATCACCATCCAGGCGCCTTCGATCCTCAGCGATGAGATGCCCACATGCGTACAGGAGAGCGCGACGGGCACCAACAGGTTGTCACACTGCTCGGGCCGGGGCAGAATCGCGCGGTAGGGAACGTGGTAAGCGTACCCCTGCTTCGGGTTCTTGCGCCTGACCGGAAAGATGGTTCCCTCGTTGATCACGCCTCCCCCTTTGAGCGCCACGCGCTGCACATCGTGCGAGTCGATCGGGAAGGACGAGACGGCGATCGGGTCGTCCTTCTTCGGTTCCTTGAGGATGTCGTTTTGACTGATGACATACAGGCCCCGCATGCGGCGCGACTCGCGGACGTAGAGCGCCGGCGGGAAATGATCGTGACGGGCGAACTCGTCTTGGCAGAGTCCCAAGTTGGCGTACTGTTTGCGAATGGCCTGAGGCACGGCCGGGTCGGTGGTCAGGAAGTGGATGAACTCAAGGGTGTACTGCTTGTGGGCTTGCCAGATCTTCTTCCGTCCCGCCTCGTCGGCCGAGTGCCACTGGTTACCGCCGCCAACCAGACCAATTGAGAACTGCCGACCGATCGAATTGTTGCCGTCGAACTTCTTGTTGGGAAGATTTAACTTGCCGAACCCCACGTTCTTGCTCGGTAGGGGATACTTGTCAAAGCCGACCCCCTTTTCTCCCGCAGCCAGGGCCCGGCGGACAATCTCAAACCGGGCCGGGTCATAGTGATCTGGCTTTGGCATCGGTACGCGGTTGTCCGGGTCCGTCGTCAAACAGAGCCGGAAGCTGTAGGTCATGATCTTCTTGTCACCCGCTTTCTCAGCCCCCGCATCATCGGTGGTAAGCAGCGGCAAAAGTTTTCCGCTGTCATCGAAGCCATTGATCTCCATCTTCTGCTTGGGGTACTGTTTGCCGGCCAGCGGCTCGCC
>JABACA010000014.1 GCA_014237975.1 Mariniblastus sp.
TTCGCATTTGCGATTCGTAGTCCAGGTGCTGCCACGATTTGACAATGATGTTCAGGTTGGATTTGCAAAATGGGTCGATGATGGTCGGCCCCCGGTTATCCGGAAACGAGTCTCGGTTCGTTGACAAATGGCTTTTTTGCAGGGAAAATCTTGGGTTCAAAACGGGTTTTAGTCCCGCCTGGAACACGGACGTTTTTCGCATCCAACCGCGTCAACGTTTAAGATCAAGGCGCAAACATCTTGAAGGTAGTTTAATGGCCGACGCAATGATTTTTGTAATGGACGAGCTGGCGGGGCAGGAACACGGCCCCTACTCACTGGCAGAAATCCAAACCCAGATTTACCAAAAGAAATTGAAGAAGAAACACTTGGTGCGGAAATCGGATTACAGTCAATGGTTCAAGGCTGAGGATTTGCTGGGGAAAGTATTTACTGCTGTTGAACAAACCAAAACAAACGAGAAACAGCAAGCCAAAGACGACAAAGCAAAAAAGAAACAACAAGCCAAAGACGACAAAGAACAACGGAAACAACAGGCCAAAGACGAGAAAGACCAGGAGAAACAACAAGTCCAAAATGACGAAGAAACCGCAGTAGAGGCGGAGGAACTCGCCGATTCGGATCCGTACACAATCAGTGAAGCGGATAAAGCGATGTTATCTTTGTACTTGGAAACGATGCGCACCTATGGAGATCGTCTCCAGGCGCTCAAAGACGAACCTGATAATGCCGAATTGAAACAGGCAGTCATCCAGTGCGGCACCCGTTTTGCAAAAATCACCCACCAGGCGAGAGCCGCATTGCCCAGTGAACCGATTAAAACGTTTGATGAAGATGTGTTGCAGGCCGACCTGAAAAAAGCCATGACACCGCAAGACTGACCCAAGCATGGCCGTATTACGGCCTGCCACAGAACTGAAATTCGGGAAAGGACAATCACTGCGGTTGTTCGTCTAAACCTGCCGTCGTGGTCTTGCCCTCATTTGAGGTCCGGCCAACCGCGACCAGGTCGGCACGGTTGTCAGCCCGAGAACCGCATGGCTGTGCAGCGATTGGCAGTTGGTCAACGTGCGGTTGTTGATCAGCTTGCCGTCGTTGGTATAAATTCATCCGCCGTTTGAATCGTCCCGACAAATTTCGCCAGCAGACTGGCGGCCGCATCGATGTCGGCCAAGGCGATCGTTTCAACGGCCGAGTGCATGTAACGATTCGGTATGGCCACGATCCCGGCTGCCACACCACCGCGGGTAACCTGTAAAGCATTGGAGTCATTGGGCGCTGCACGCCCCAGTGCCACTCGCTGAACAGGGATCTCATGCTGCTCGCTCAAGGACAGCAGACGATCGGAAACAACCGGGTTTACATTCGGACCGCGAACCACGACCGGTCCTCCGCCCAACTTGATTTTTCCCAGTTGCCGCGTATCAACGGTGGGACAATCGGTGGCGTGGGTCACGTCGACGGCGATTCCCACGTGCGGATCTACATCAAATGCGGCCGTCTTGGCACCCCGCAAACCAATTTCCTCCTGGACGGTAGAAACGGCAAACAGGCCACAGTCCACCCCCTGCTCGACAGCCCGCCGCATCGCTTCAACCACCACCCAAAGGCCGGTCCGGTTGTCCATCGCCGGGGAGTTTGCCAGACCGTTCAGCAACTCCTGATACCGCAATTCCAACGTCACGGGATCACCAATCGCAACCATTTCCCCGGCCTGTTCCTCGTCGCTGGCACCAATGTCAATCCAGAGGTCCTTCGCTTTGACCACCTGTTTGCGTTCGCTCTCTTCGAGCAAGTGAATCGCCTTGCGGGCAATCACTCCCGGGATCGGGCCATTCCGGGTCCAGACCGTCATCCGCTGCCCCACCAGCTGTTGGGGATCCCAGCCACCGACGGTTTGCGTGTAGAGATAGCCATCATCATCGATGCTGGAGACAATCAGCCCGATCTGGTCGGCGTGGCCTGCCAACATCACTCGAACGGGCGCCGCCCGGTTCTTGGCCAGGATCACATTGCCGTGCAAATCGGTTCGAACATCATCGACAAAATCGGCCGCATAGGAACGGACCAGTTCCTGGACTCGCTGCTCATATCCGGAAACACCTGGCGTCTCAACCAGCTGAACAAAAAATTCTTTGGCTTTTGCATCCATATTGGACCTTCTGTTTCTTTCAAAAAGTTTTATCGGCCGGCTCAGATGTCGTTCTTTTCGCCCAGCTCCTCTTGGATCACCTCGATGGCGCGTTGCAACGGAAGATCGACATGGGGCTCGGCTTCTACTTCCTCATCGGCACCTGACTTGGCAGGACCGATCAATCCTTGCAAGTCTTTCATGTTTCGTTGCCTTGCGTTTTCAAACAACTCTTCCTCTGTCAATTCGACAGCATGTTCCTGTCCTGGCAAGACTCCCCAGACACCCGACTGGGAAGCCTCGTCGTCAAATCGATTGATATTATTTCCATTGGGCCGCCAATAACTGGCGGTCGTCAACTTCAAGGCACTTTTCCCGCGTTCAATCGGTATGACATTCTGGACCGTGCCCTTGCCCCAGCTCCGTTCACCCACAATCACGGCCCGCCCGTGGTCCTGTAAACAGGCGGCGACAATCTCACTGGCACTGGCTGAATTTCGATTGACGATAATCACCATCGGCTTGGCCGGATCATATAGAGGAGCAGTCGACGAAAAATTTTCTTTGATCATTCTTCCCTGGCGACCTCGCGTACTGACGATCAACTGTTCTTTTCCTAAAAACATATCGCAAATCTCAATCGCCGCATCCAGCAAGCCACCCGAGTTGTTTCTCAAATCCAGAATCAATCCATCAGATGTTCCGCCGATTTCCTCAAGTGAGGACCGCATCTCTTCGACCGACATGGCGCCGAACTGCAAAAGACGCAAATAGGCAATGTTGGAATTTTCCTTCAACGCAAAATCCCACTCGCCATCCGGATGTCTCCAGTCCCCGTGAACCGATGCGACCGGGATCGCCTCACGAACCATGGCAACTTCCCATTCTCGTTCACCCCTGCCAAGTTTCACCGTAACGGCCTCTCCCTGAGGTCCTCGCATCTTCCGGACGGCGTCACCTCGCTCAAGACCCTCGGTTGATAAACCACCGATCTCCATGATCCAATCTCCCGAAATAACACCCGCCTCAAACGCCGGTGTTCCCGGGATTGGCGCCAACACAATCAGCCGCCCATTAACAGGATCGTTGTCGACATACATGCCGACTCCACCAAATTTTTGTTTCATGTCTTCATCGAACATCCGAAACGTATCACCCGATATATACATCGAATGTTCATCCAATTCGGACATCATGCCGTTCATGGCATTATCAAAAAGTTCTCGCCTGGGAATTTCGTGCAGCGATTCCCGATCGACCACGTCCAGCGCTTCCGCAAACAGATTCGCATAACGATTTTTGGAGGCAACTGAGTAACAGGCCAAAGAAATCAGTATGCACAGACTGATAGCGACGACATTCCGTAAAGGCATTAAAACAACTCCGGTTGGGATCGAAACATCCCATCGCGTGGCATTGACCATCGAACATGAAATTCTAGTCAACCCAGGCCATTTCGAGAAATTCTGACTGGCCTCATCCTAACGTCGATTCAGCTTTTTTTGAACATGGTTCAACGTCCAACGAAAAGAATTGGACTCGCCAAACAAAAAAAGACCGCCTTGCTCAGGCGGTCTTTTTCATGGCAGATTGAAATTCAAACTTTATTTCTAGTGCGCTGGATATTGATAAGCAGGATTATCCGGACTGAAGTCTTCATTTTTTAAACCGACATTCAGCTGCACCTTGATATAGGTATATTCTTCGATTAACTGAGGTTTTCCACCCTCGGTAGCCGGCCAATCGTAAGCCGCATATCGAATCGGAATATTATATTCTTTATCGATGTAAATCTTGGCCTTGTGAAAGTCGAAAGGCGCCTTTCGCACCGGATGCATGACCTCGATCAACGTACAGTTACGACCATTGATCTTGGCTCCCTCGACATAGTTGACTTCGCACAACCCCATGGCTCGATCACGTTCGGCTTTTTCAATCAATTTGGCGACGAGATTTTCAATGCCCGCTTCATAAATCGGATAACGCTGTCCCTTCATGGCCACCCATCCATCGGGATCAAGGTGGAACCGCTTAATGCCCAAAATGCCCGCTTCGTGAGCAATCAATTTGCCGTCATTCTGGCCGTTAACCCAGATGACTTCCCGACCGGCCACATCCTTGGGCTTGAGGAACTTCATATAAACACTGAACGGCACATCAACGTTGTTTACTTTTCGAGGATTGCGAATTTTAATTCGCATATATTCCGGGTCACCCAGAGTGTTGTCGACGCGTTCGCGTTTGACCATGATCGCCGAGTAATCAAAGATATCTTTCTGAATGTGCTCAAACCCGTTGTGAGCCATTTCAATCGCTCGATCCAGGGGGTGGGGTGTGCCAACTGCATCAGTTGCCAGTGCACCGGGGGTAATGGTCTGACCTTTTTTCTCAGGACTTAGTTCGGAGTCGGGAAGGTTGGCAACTTTTGGAACCCTGAAAACCGGTTGGGTGGTTTTTTTATCGTCTTCCTGGCCGAAAGACAAAGAACTGGCAAATGCAAAGCACCCAACCGCAGCCAGTAAGATTGTTCTCCGAATATTGTTCCGGCTAATTCGCATTCGATCCTCCTTGATCCGACTATTTGTCGTTTTGATCGCCACACCTCGCGGCGTTTCGTCCTAGACGTCTGTGGAACGGGCCAGCGACGATTTTGAAAGCCTACCTAATTGGCCGACCCACCTCTACATGTATCTCATGCAATCGCTTGACGCTAGCGTCATGGCTGAGTTTGTATTTCATTATTATCGCCATACAACCACTGTTTCCGTAGCCCCTTATTTTCCGCAGCCAACAGAGCCAATACAAACAGAAAAGCTAACCGGTCCAGCCATCAATCAAGCCTGTCAAGTTGGCCTAATGCGAAAATTTTCCCAAAGAATATCCTGGAAAATCAGCTGTTTTTTTTGAGCCCCTCGAAGTCGGCAGCCACCAACGAATGGATTTTCCAGGGCCTTGGTATCACAAAACTACCAAGGTAGTGTCACGTCAAAAACGATCCTCGATTCCTGATCCTTCAATACCACGATCGTACCACCGTGTTCCATGATGGACTTTTGGCTAACGGCCATCGCGATCCCCATCAGGTTGGAATTCTCGTTAATGGCCAGAGGGTCAAACATGGTTTCAAGTTGTTCCGCGGGCACATCACTACCATTATTGTGAATTCTCACCTGAATGGATTGGGAATTTGGCTGCATTTCAACCGACACGTTAACAGCCCCATTATCACGACACGTGTTGATCGCTGTTAACATAATGTTCTGGAACGCGCGCTCCAGAACTTGCGAATCGAACTGCATCGAGGGAGGCTTATCAAGTGATTGCCATTCGAGTGATACTTTACAGTGCTCGGCCCGTCTCTCCAACAAACGCAGCGCCGATTCCAACAGTTGATTGATATCTCCGGGTGCCATTTTGGGAGCACGCGGTTTACTGTGGGCCAACATATCCATCACCAAACCGGATAGATATTCCTGGTTCCGTTGAACAATCTGCCAACCTTTTTCAACCAGATCATATTCCTGTTCCTTCAGCCCGCACTCGATCAAGTGCGTGCCCCCATTAATACTCTGCAAAACGTTTTTGATATAATGCGACAACGACTCCATCACCTCGCCCACTGCCGTACTGCGTTCCCGCTTCAACAACATGGAATAGTAACCAGTGTTTTCAATCGCCACAGCAGCCTGGTGCCCAATCGCCAACAACATTTTCAATTGTTCCGGGTTAAAACTTGACAGCACTGAATCGCGGCTGGAGTTGTCGTCGCGAGGGTCGCAATCCACATAAATCATTCCCGAAATCTCATTCCGACCGCGAATGGGAACACAGATAACCGCCAGGTCTTCTGCCTCGGCTTGCCCCGACCCGGAGGCCAAACGAGGATCCAGTTTTTGGTTTGGCGAAAATATTCCTTCTTCTTTTTCCAACACGTAATCCAGAACTGCTGGCCAAACCGCGAATTCAACACTGCCCGCTTCGGCAACCGATCGCTGCCTGGACGACTTAACAACCCACTCGCCCGTGTCGGTGTCTTTCAGGATCACACAGGCACGGTCCGCCGTAATCCAGCTAAAGACCAAATCCATCAATCGTTCAATGAGCAGGTCCATCTCCGTGTGAAGACTTGTCGCGAGTGCCGTTTCACACATCATTTGGATATTGCTTTTTGCCTGCGCAATCCAGTCGACGGTTTCCGAGGAAACCCATCGAGCGTTTGAATCCTCTCCCCGATCGGTGTCCATAACGGATCCGGACTTGGAAGAGGCCGCTGCTTGCTCGTTGTCGGCCAACAATGGCGTCTGATCACTGAATACGAATGTCGTTCCGCCAATTTTTACCTGATCGCCGGCCATCAGCAACTTCTGCTTGACTCTTTTTTCGTTAACAAAAACTCCATTGGCGCTACCTAAATCAATGATGACGAAACCTTCGTCTTGAAAGTGCAATTCCGCATGCCGCCGGGAAACTTCTGGATCGGGAATCTGCACCGAGTTGGTTTGGTCCCGACCCACAGTAACAATACCGACAGGCAGGTCAAACGAATGGCCTTTTCGAGGGCCATCAACAATGATCATTGAGCCAACACGCATGTTTAAGATGCTCTTGATTTAACGAGGACACGATACAGACGTATCTCAAATTTCTTTTCTTAGTTCAACTTCCCGCAAGACTAACGCTAACAAAAACAAAGAAGTGTTTATTCAGAAAAGCCAACAACAGGATAGCAGAAAACCCCAGAACCTCACATATTGTTTTGCGAGGCGGCCAAATGCAACAGAGAACCACTCTAATCGGACGAAGCTGGTTGCTCGACACCCTCATCAGTATCAACGGCGTCTTCTTCATCTGACGGTGGTTCGAACTGGGCACCGTCGGGCTCCGTTTGATCATCATGCGACAGATGATAATCGGGCAATCTGGGAGTTGCCGTATGGCTGTCGACATCCTCGGTAAAATTCGTTTTTAATTCGTTGAGACTCTTACGGAATTCTCGATAGGATCCACCCAATGACCGAGCCACTTCTGGTAAACGGCTACCAAACAAAAGAATGGCAACCACACCCAGTAAGATCAGTTCGGGATAGCCGATAGAACCAAACATAGAAAAACTGCAATCTCACAAATCAAGAAGCCAGCACAACCCGAGCCCGGTCAGTTCACGCTTCCAAACGTCAGGTTATTCTGTCTCCGCAGACTTGTCTTCTACCGGAGGCACTTCGGCAGGCTGCTCTTTGATGCCTACTTTGAATTCATTGATGCTACGGCCCATGTTGCGCATCAGGCCCGGCAATCGCGCACCGCCAAACAACAGCACAACGACACCGGCAAAAATTAAGAGTTCCCAAGTACTAAAGCCAAACATTACTCGTACCGATCTAAACATTTAAGGAAACAAACTTGTTATTCCATTCTAGAAACGGTGGTTTTAGTGTCAAACCCAACCAGCCATTTCACGACTGTTTAACCGATTATAAAGCCTGAAATCACAAACGATTCCGGTTAGGCCAGTTATTCGTTCCGTTAATCCGGTCAATCATTTCGCATTGACCACCCAGGGATCTGGGGAAAAAACCCTCCCCGCGAGCCAAGTTGCTGGTCAGGTGGTAAGCCGATGAATGGGAAAAGGCGGCTGCCAGGGTCAAAGACGCAACCGTACATGAAGCCGCCGGCACCACGGTGTATGGCGATCTAGTGGTCCTGGCTCAATTCCGTTACCGGCGTGTAACGGTAGTACACTTCCAGGCACAACGTCGCCATGGCCGTCGAATAAACACGCCCTCCATATCCCGCCCATAACCCGTTAGCAGGCCAACTGCCTTTCAAGTCACCCTTCTGGATTTGCATGGGCAGCAGGGTTTGGGTCAACGACTGGTTCCATGATTCCCAGTTTTCGTCACCCGTTTGGTAAAGTGCCATCGTGCCATAATACCAATAATAGAGATTGATATGGCTGCTGCGAGGAACGTCGCTCATCACTTTACGTACCGCTTCATGGACTGTTTCCGGGTCGACCGTTTTATTCATGAAGTACCGACAAACCAGGGCTTCAGCCGTCATGGTGGTGGTGATTGCCTGGCCGGGCCGGTAGCTGGCCAACCCATGGGCCGGACCCGATGTACACAAATTCAGAAACATGTGCATTCGGTCAACGGTCTCGACCGGAGCCGTTACGCCCCCGATTGATGCACTGTGCATCGCCATGACCTGCCAACCGAATTGACTCATATCTCCCCGGTCACCCGGTTGGTAACGCCAGCCGCCATCAGTGCGATTTTGGGAACGCGCCGAATAAATCACGCCTCTTTCTACCGCGTCTTTTAATCGCTCATCACCCGTTACCGCCAATGCCTCACTCAATGCCAACAACGCCATGGAGTGACAGTACATCCGGGCAAATACCTTGGCGTCCCCAAACAGGTTTCCATCGGGCGCCTGGCTGCGAATCAGAAATTCCAATGCATGCTGGACGTTAACCTGGTATTTACCTTCCAAATGGGAATTTCCTGCCCCTAAAAACGCTAATGTGGCCAAAGCGGTAATGCCGGTATCAGCCTGACTGCCCGCGCCACGGCGATCGTGCCCCAAGGTGAACGTCTCATTGCCAGCCTGGTTCAATCTTGGGTTCCAACGGCCGTCGTCGGATTGCTGTTCGGCCAGCCAAGCCAGTGCAGTGCCAACTGCTCGTTGAGTATCCAGCGAACCGCCACGCTGGACGGAGATTAAATCCTGATTGGCAGCCGTTCTTAACGCGTAGATGGAAGGAATCGGTTGACCATCTCCCAGTCTTCTAGGTTTGGCAATCGGCGATGTGGGACTTGCCACGCTGCGGTAAGGAGATTTGTCCGCAGGTCGCGCCGTTGTTTCGTCAGCCGATGGACTGGCCGGCAAAAAATCATCCACCGTGGTTACGTTGGCGTCCGGTACAACGAAATCATTTGAAATCTGTTCCTCACGGACCGACTCATCCAAAACCGGCTCTCGATCGGAACGGACTTGGCTGGAATCCATGCTGGGTATTTCCGGCGCCTCAACATCTTGAGGATCGGTAGGATACTCGGGCTCGTAGGATCGCACATCGTCCCCCTCACCTCGACGGCGGAATTCGATGGATTCCACATCGAGGACTACCGGTGGAACATCTGTCAACGACGGTCCGGTATCGGCCGCTTCCCGCTCGTCAGGCTGCAACTCAACCGGTTTCTTTGCAGCTGAATCAATCGGCTTACCGTTTGCCAGCGCCGGGTTGTCAATTTCAGGAGTTTTTCTTTCCAGCTCGATGGCACTCTCAATGTCTGGCCGGGCAAGACCTTCATTGTCGAGTAACGGCTGGTGATTGACAAAATCATCCCAGGGGTCGGCATTGGCAGCATCTTTATTTTCGACTTCGTCTTCAACATGGACTTCATATCCAATCAATGAAACGGCAACCGAATCGCCCGAATGGATAGCCGGGTACTGAAAAATCAGATTGGTTCCGTAAAAATAGCCCAATAGAAGTATGTGAGCGGCAACCGAGAGGATCACGCATTTCATGATAGGGCGGGTCTGCCCCCAGCGTGTCATCGCCAACATGATGACGGCCAGAGCGACTATCGCAAAACCGATTACAAGAAACAGCTGCAGACTGGGAGTTGAAAACAGCGCTACCAGCCTATCCCAAATTGGAAACCACCCCGATGCGATCATCATTCAAACAGGATCCTGTACGATAGCACGTTTTTGTTTTACCTGAATTCCAGTCACCAACCGAACGTTCAATGACATCTGATTCCCTGTCACTTAAGAACGTTTGGGTTACCCGCATGGGCAACCCTTACCGAAATATTCAAGTCACTGATGTCTGCTCTTTTACAGGTCGCAATGACATCGGCAATATTCTGATATTTGCTGTTGGCGTCACCTCGCACGATAACACCCAGCTTTTGGTATTGGTTTTTTGTATCTTTTAATTCGTCGTACAGCTCCCCGATCGTGACCGTTTCGTTGTCCAGAACAATTGCCCCGTCCTTCAGAACATTGATCACACGTTTCTTGGGAGCCGCCGTCAACGCAACAGCAGCCCCTACCTTGGGCACCTCCAGCTGAATGCTTTTTTCCTGTTCATTAAGTTCACTGAACCGAGTCCCGACCATGAAAAAGATGATCAACAAAAATACAATATCGATCAACGGAGTAAGGTTGATGGACTGTTGGTCGTCTTTGTTTACTTTTAAAGGCATAGGTCAACTCGAAAGGGCAACATCAGTAATCCAAACAGTCTAGGCAGCTGTTCGAGATCCTGTTTTTGATTTTTGTTTTCTGGCTTCCGCGGAAATGACTCGAACTACTTTCATTCCCATTGAATCTATTTCCGTGACACGTCGATCGACGCGGCTGGAGAAAAACATATACGCAATCAGGGCCGGAATCGCGACACTCATGCCGGCAGCCGTGGTCAACAGCGCCTGGCTAATACCAGTCGCAATCATTACTTTCGGATCAACCAAGTTCGAATCCACTGAGGAAATGGCATCGAATGCATGGATCATACCTAGAACCGTCCCCAACAGTCCCAGTAATGGAGACACGGTAGCGACACAATTGATCAACCTCAAATACCGCCGCAAGTAATTGGACTGGCGTTCGCCTTCATCCAGGATGGCTTGCTCGACCTCGACCGATGGGCGACCCCATTTCTCGACACCCGCCTTGAACACACGGGCGACCGGACTGCCGTTGTTGTCACACAATTCCATGGCCCGATCGCGATCCAGGTTTCCGTCGTCGAGTTGCTCCAAAAACTTCTTGGTAAAAGGGCCAGGCAGGATTCTCCCTTTGCGGAGACTGATAAATCTTTCAAACGTGAACACGACAAGAATGAAGGAACAGATGGCAATCGGAATCATCAAGGGTCCGCCACCTTTTATCACATCCAACAACCGCTTGGACGCGACGATTTGTTCACTTGCATCATCGGTAGCATCACCGTCGCCGGCCGATGCTGCTGGTATATCGAATCCGTTGCTCGGCAGTCCTTCACCAGCTTGTTGGCCGAACAGTCCTGTCGGGACCAACAAGACAAGCAGCAATACAACGATCACCAGACTACCTCCCCCGCCGGACTGGCGACTTATTTCGCTTGGTGGTCTCGCTAACGACCTGTTTCTGGTTTTGGTCACTTCTTCACCTTGTTTCATTCAAAAATTACCGCGAACTATTGGATGAATTCACTTTTGCCTGCCGCAAGGCGGCTTGCAACCGGTTCTTCGCATCGATTGAAAATTCACTATCGGGAAACTGTTTGATCAATTGCTGGTAGAGTTTTACAGCGTGTTTCCAATTGCCCAGATGCTCCTGGCATTTACCAGCCTGGATTAATGAAGCTGCCCGCCAACGGTCGTAACTGTACAGTGAGTCGACCCGATAATAGGCGGCAATCGCTTGCTTGTAATCCTCCTGGTGGAAGTAGGTTTCACCAATTCGCCATTGAGCGATGGCAGCTGTTTCTGTTGTTCCACCCAGTTCGGAATTCACAACTTTTTCAAACGCAACTCGGGCATCTTCCAATTTCCCCAAAGCAGAAAGCGCCCTTCCTGTCAAAAAATCAAATTCATATAGGGCGACAAACTCCGCCTCGTCTGCCGAGCAGCTTTTGGCAATCTTTAAAACCCGATTCCACTGTTCCAGATGGACCAGGCACTGCGCCAGTCGCAATCGAATCCATGGTTTCAGGCTGTCATCAATACCGTCGTCGGATTCACTGAGATCTTGCAAAATTTCATTGGCCACGTTGTATTCTTCTTGCCGGTACAACGATTCCGCCAGCCAATATTTGGCCTTGGCGAGCATGGTCGGATCATTGGTAACCGCAGACAATCTTTCCATCGATGTCTGAACCTGCAGCCAGTCTTTCTGCTTGGCGGCTAGCTGTCCTTGCAGATATAAAACGCTCGACATGACACCTGCGGCCACATCCCGTTTCAGTGCGTCCGACAACAACTCCTGTGCGACAGACAATTTTCCCTGCTCCACCATCTCGGTCGCGACACGATAAGCCGCGTCGACCCAAAATGGACTG
This sequence comes from Mariniblastus sp., assembly GCA_014237975.1. Taxonomy (GTDB): domain Bacteria; phylum Planctomycetota; class Planctomycetia; order Pirellulales; family Pirellulaceae; genus Mariniblastus. The sequence goes on from JABACA010000014.1 coordinate 12,192, forward strand.
TCCGGGTACTGGGCAATCAGTCTCTCAAACCAGGCGAGCGATTCGGCTGGCAATTCCAAGTCCAGGCAGACCCAGGCCAGCATATAGACAGCTTCGTCGACCCCTTTTTGACTAACAGGATCGTCGACATAACCCAACAGGATTTTGTGCGCCGCTTCGAGGTTGTGCTGGCCACCCACTTTATGCAGGTTGTAACCGTGACGGATCATTGCCGTTGGGGCTAACGGAGAATTTTCAAACCGGGTATGGACAAAGGCATACATTTCGACTGCCTGCCGATACTGCCGCGCGTCCTCGAGGTATTTACCGCGGGCCATCGCTGCCTCGCACGTGTGCTTGCTTTGCGGGTAATGTTCTCGCAATCGTTCAAACAGGGCACCCGCCAAATGCGGTCGATCGTTTTTGGTGGCTACCCAAAACAAACCAGCCACTCCGCGTACCTGGTATTGTTCCGAACTCCCCTTTTCGGAAAGCAGCGAGAACCAATCTTTAGCAAGCTCCAACTGCTCCCGTTTTAATGCCGATTCCGCCATGTAATAGAGGGTCGCCCAGGTGATTTCCTGTTCCAGATGATTTTCGACCAACTTCTTTGCCGCCAAATCCGCCTGGCTCCATTTTTCACCCTGGGTCAACGCAACGGCCAAATCGGCGCGTGCCCGCAACGCATGGACGCCCGACGGAGCTAACTCAAGGTATTTCTGCAGGTGGTCTACCGATTCATCCGAGCGACCCAGACCGACCAGCGCCGTAGCTTGAGCGATCGCCAGGGCAGACTGCAATTCGGGGTCTTGCTGGTCCAGTTTTACAGTCTCCAGGACGTCACACGCCTTGGCAAATTCTTTTTTTCCAACGTATCCCAAACCAATGAAATAATTCCAGACATTGCGATTCAATTTGGAAAAATCAGTCGGTGATGGATCGGTTTTTTCCAGTAGCCCCCGGAACGTTTGAATCGCCTTGTCGTAATCGTTTCGTTCGTAGTAAATCCGCCCAGCAAAGTCTTCCATCTTCAGTCGGTCAACACTGTTTGGATATTCCTCGATAAATTGAGAGACATAATCCAAAGCGGTATCCCAATCCTGCTGGGAATATGCAATGTCGACACGCATTTCTAACGCGCTCGCTGCCCACCTCGTGTTGGGCCATTCCTGCTGCAATTGAACCAGCCATTTCTCAGCCGTTTCCGGTTGATCTGCCTTGAACGAACCGATTGCACCGTCGAACAAAATGGCGGCTTTCAATTCACTGGGCATGGGTTGATCGACAATCGACTGGATGATCGACACCGCTTTGGCAAAATTGCCGGCTTCAATATCACATCGAGCCAACCAATATTTTGTTTCATACCGTTTCGGTTTCGAATTGAGATTCTGGATGGCGTATTCCAGGTTACCGCGTGATTTTTTAAGATCGCTCCGCTGGAACCAGATTTTGCCCAGTGCCAAACCTGCTTCACCTACGAACGGATTGTCTTTCTGCGTTTTAATGAAGTCATAAAATCGAATCGCTTCATCCATCGCCCCCTGGGCAAGTAGAGAATCGGCCAGGCCCAAACGACACTGGTTCGACATTTCTCCCTTGGGAAACCTTTCCAAGGCGCGTTCAAACGCGCGTTGGGCCAATTGAGGCTCGTTTCGTTTGAGCCTGACTTGCCCCAAGTAAGGCAAACAGAATTCGTGTAGTACGTGTTCCGGGTAAGCGCGGGTAAACGCCTCCAGCAAGGTCGCCGCCTCGTCGATGTGCCCCAGGCGGTACGCTGACTCTCCCATTCGAAATTGTGCCCGGGCACAGTACTTATGCCCCGGAATTAACACCAGGAACGTCTGGTAGGCAGGATAGGCCTTGGCGTAGTCTTTTCCCTGGACGTGGGACTCGGCAAGAAAAAAATGACTGACGGCCGCCAATTCCGTATTCGGGTGACGTTGAATGATCGTTTGGAATGCTGTTATCGCTTCGACATATTCACCGCGAGCATAATAGCCAGCCGCCAGACCGTACTGGTCATTCACGGTTTGACCCTCACAGGAATGGGAGCCATGAAGAAGAGTTATGAGTCCCGTAATCAAGAACAACAGGGCAGAATTACCGCATTTTAGGCGAATTGGATTCACTTGGTGGACCATCGTTTAATTAGGTTTATCCAGGAAGTACGCGCAACATCGGCAGGGAACCAGGTCAGCTCTCCCGATTCCATACAAATTCGCGCGGATCTCTCCCACCGACGCTATTTCGACGTATACGTTTTTTATCGACGCTGCCTGCAAACGGAATCACGCCAAACGATTCTTGCTAGCGGTGCCTGTGAGCCAAACCTGTTAAACTTTGCCGATCCAACAAACTGGTGAACCGTTTTCTGGACATTCCATTGCCGTTACGCAGTTGGCAGTCCCCCGCGTGGCAGGCGCGTCAAAGCACTTTCAAAAACGGCCAATCCCATTAGCAAACGGAGCCCCAAATGCTGCATCGTACAGGCAGCACCGCGGCTGGATCGATGTTGAAAAAACCGCCTTGCCAAGTCGTGTCAGGAACGGTAACCGTTCACAAATACGACACGATTTCATTCAGTGGTTTTTTGGAGATTAGCGGAACCTTGGCGTTCTCGGCCGGGTAACCCACCACCAGCAACAGGAAGGCTCGTTCATGGCGGGGCCGCTGCAGGATCTCATTCAGAAATTTCATGGGACTGGGCGTATGCGTCAATGTTGCCAGCCCGGCATGGTGCAAGGCGGCAATCAGAAACCCGGTCGCGATTCCAACTGATTCCGAGGCATAGTAGTTTTTCACCCTGGATCCAGTGGGGCCCAGATCATACGCCTTGGAAAAAATCCCGATCAAACAGGGCGCTGTTTCCAGAAAAGGTTTATGCTCATCCGTACCCAGGGGCGCCAGGGCATCCAACCACTCCTGAGGCGCCCGATGGTTGTAAAATTCCCGCTCCTCTTCTTCAGCCGCCACACGTATTTGCGACTTGATCCCTGGATCCGTTACCACGACAAAATGCCACGGTTGCAAATTGGCGCCGTTGGGCGCTGTACCGGCTGCCTTTAAACACTCGTCAATAATCCGCGGATCCACCTTTCGATCCGAAAATTCTCTTACCGTTCTGCGACGGCGGATTTGATTGTAAAAGTCTTCCGACCGCTGCTGCATCTCTGCTACGGGAAATTCTGTGAAGTCCGGCAGGGGAATAAATTTCGAATCCACGGGTAGCTGTCCTGGTCAATTGTAATATTAGGTACGACCCAACAGGCCAATTCAAACGGCCGTCAGCTGTCTGGTCGACATGTTCTGCCACAACTGTAACAAAGGTTTTAACTCCTGACGATGGATCACCTGTTGACTGTACTCGGCCCGACAATACAAGCCAGCCAGCTCCATCGCCTGACTTCCTACCGTCCTGTCGAAGCCGCGAATCTGCCGGGCGAATTCGTAGGCGGTTTCGTCAGGCCCCTTTTCATGGGCGTGGCCCCTGGCCCAGGCTTGCAACGCCGCATAGGTGTAATGGATTAACTGCCGCTCGGTCAATTTCGAATGGCGACCACTTTCAAACGGATCGACAAATTCACTAAACGGAGGTTTTGGTTTGGCAACCGGCTGGCCCGTTTGCTGGTCTTGGGAATCCTTTTTTTTACGACCAAAAAGATTGGCCCAGAAATCAGCCAGTTCACGGCGGAACAGCCAGGCCAAAGCGAACAGGGCTGCCAGACCGATCAAGAATACAAATCCTTTGGCCACTCCAGACAAACCGGATGGAAGACTGTACGGCGTGGACGGTGACGCCGAACCACCCGAAGGATTGGTTCCGCGGCTCGACCCGCGTTCCGCGGCACTGTTTTCGTCCATTTTGGACCGGGCTGAATTTCGGTCGGTTTCATTTTGGGATGATGTTTTTTCGTCCTTGTCCGCCGAGTTTCCCTCCGGCCGATCGTCTCGTTCATCTGTTTCCCTGGTTGGTGGTTCCTGCTCGTCGCGACGGTCACGTTGACTTGATGTTTGAGATGACTCTTTGGATTCCGCTGAATTCCGGCTAGCTTGGTCGGCTGTTTTCGGATCAGCCGATGAACTGGATTTTTTGCCGGGCTGTTTGCCAGCTTGTTTATTCTGCGGCGAGTCGGAATTGCGAGCTGGCTGCTTGCCAGACGATGGTTGCGTCGCCGACTGCTGCCCCTGCTGGTTCTGGGGCTGCGACCGGGGACGTTTACCGGAATTCGATTTCTGACCAGAACCTTTACCGCCTTTGCCTGAACCCGACTGACTCTGTGCGGCCTGGCGGGACCGGTGAGGTCCTGGAGATTTTGCATTCTCACCAGGTCGTTTCTGCCCCGACTCGGAGCGGATGGCGCTATTGCCTTGCTGCTTTTGCTCCTGACCGTCTTTACCCAAGGCTTTATCCGATGAGCGTTTCAGGGAACTGCTAAACCAGGCCAGGGCATTGGATGTGGAAGCGGACATGTCCGGCCGTGGTATCCACAGCACTAATAACATCATCGCCACTGCGAACAAACTACCGATCGTCAACCACGCTTGTGCAATCGACGGCGGTAACTGAAGTTTCCGGCGATTCAAATAACGATCCAGTCCCAACAGGCTGGTAACCATCAACAGGCCCAAACCTGACCCCAAGTAGACGGCAAACAAAAAGAAAACCCAGGCGTAACCGCCCAGGGGATCTGCCACGACAAACCATTGACCAAACCCAAAAATGGGAAGGGCCATCAGAGAAAAATAGAAGACCCAAAGACCGGGTGTGTTTTGCCGGCCCGGCCTGGAAAACAAGTTGGAGAGTATGCCGCGTCCGAACTGGCTGTTGGCCCCGACGGGTTCTGCGGTGGACTCCAGAGAATCGGTTTGTTCTATATTCTTCTCAGCGCTTGGCTGCGCCACCTTGAATCGTCGCCGAGCCAAAACCATTAAACCACTTGCCGAAACATCGCGGCTACTGTCAACCACCGTGCAATCCCAGGTCAATTTACTGCTGGACCACATCACCACGCCGATCAAGACGGCTAACGCCAGAGGTTCCAGAATCTTGAAACCATAATCGAAATCAACGATCGTGATGGAGGTCACAAACGTGGCAATGGCCAATGTCAGGCCAAACAGGGTCGCCCGATCAAACCCTTCCTGGATCGAAACGCGGCTCACCAAAACCGAGGCGATCGTGAAAAGGCCCAATACCCAGCAGAGCCGCGCAGTGTGCGGCCCCCGATAAAGAACTTCGATAAAGAAAAACACCAGGCTACCGACCATGCACATGATGAGCACGGGGCCAAGAACCTGCATCAGCCAGGAATTTAAGGTCTTGTTTTCAGGTCGCAGCATCCCGGCACCAAACAGCAGTTATGGTTTTACGCTTCTTAATTCGGCGTGACCCGATTATAGGCACTGACACTGCACTTGGTGAATTACGGGATAGCCAACCCGTTTCAAATAACTGCACTGGCAACCAGTTTTTACTCACGTTTTGAGCGCCATCGTCCCAAAAGAGCGGATCGCACCCAAATTGTGAAAAGTTCAATTTTCCAATCAATGACAGGCCCCGGGCCTTTGGTTGCGACAGCGCGGATCCCCCGATAAACTCAACGGGGTTGATCGAATTCATCGAGCAACGCTTTTTCCATTGGTGATTTACTTTGAGAGATTCATGATCAAAAAACCTGTTTCCATTTTGTGCTTTTCGTTGCTCTCCTTGCTCGGTTCCCTCCAGGCAGACGAGGGCATGTGGCTGTTTAACGGCCTGCCCCTGGAACAATTCAAATCCAAGTATGGGTTTGAACCAACGGCCGAGTGGACCGACCACCTGATGAAATCTTCCGTCCGTTTCAACGTAGGTGGTTCGGCCTCATTTGTCTCGAGTAACGGGCTCGTCTTGACTAACCATCACGTCGGTTCAGACACATTGAATAAATTATCCACCAAGGAAAACAATTACTACGAAGATGGATTTTTGGCTAAGAACTTTGACGAAGAACTGAAGGCACCCGACCTGGAATTGAATCAATTGATCGAGATCACCGACGTCACCGACCAGGTAAATCAATCCGTCAAAGACAACATGTCGCCCGGCGAAGCGGCAGCGGCGCGGCAAACTGCCATTTCGAAAATCGAACAAACTGCGACCGATCAATCCGGCTTGCGCAGTGACGTCGTCGCGCTTTATGGCGGCGCCCGATATCACCTCTACCAATACAAGAAGTACACCGATGTGCGATTGGTTTGGGCGCCCGAATCCGCCATCGCTTTTTTCGGAGGGGACGCAGACAATTTTGAGTATCCTCGCTATTGCCTCGACGCCTGCCTGTTTCGCGTCTACGAAGATGGCAAGCCGGCGAACGTCGACCATTTCCTGAAATGGTCAGACAACGGTGCCAAAAATGATGAACTGGTTTTTGTCTCGGGCAACCCAGGTAGCACCAGTCGAATTTACACAATGGCCGCGTTGAAATATGAACGGGACCACTACCTGCCATACGTACTGGACTTCATTCGACGTCGCGAAATACTGCTGCAGCAATTCGGTTTAAACAGTACCGAAAGCGCCCGCATCGCGCGAGACGGGCTGTTCGGTTTTCAAAATGCTCGCAAGGCCCGCATGGGCATGCTGCAGGGATTGCAGGACCCGGCCCTGATGCATGCCAAGCAACAGGCAGAGCAAAGAATTTTGGCCCAGGTCAAGGAGGATCCCAAGCTGAAGCAGTACGCCGCTGCCTGGGACAAGATCGCCGAGGTTCAACAACAAAAAGCCAAACGACTGGGGACTGGTATCTCGTTGAATACGCGGTTATTCAATATTGCCCAAACCCTGGTTCAAATGTCGGACGAAGACAAGAAACCCAGCGAGCAGAGGTTGGCGGAATATCGGGATTCGGCCCGTGATTCGATGGAACAACAGCTGTTTTCATCCGCCCCCGTTCATCCCGAATTGGAACAAGTCATCCTGGGTGATTTGATTGCCCGCATGCTGGAACTCCGAGGTGCGGACGATCCTTTATGCCAACAGATCCTGGAAGGGAACAACCCACTGGACCGCGCCGCCCAACTGGCAGGAGGCACCCAATTGATGGATGTCGACTATCGAAAAAAATTGGCAAAGCAGGGCACGGACGGATGCCAGGACCCGCTGATTCAACTGGCTCAACTGGTTGACCCGGTGGTGCGCCAGCAACGCAAAGAGAGCGAAGAATTGCAGGAGATTGAACGACAGGCATACAGTCAAATCTCCGAAGCGCTGTTCGCGACCCAGGGTACTTCCACCTATCCCGACGCGACGTTTACATTACGACTCTCCTACGGTCCAGTCAAAGGCTACCAGGAAAATGGCATCGAGATCCCGGCGTTTACCACGATGGGAGGAACCTTCGATCATGAAACGGCCCACCAAGGCCAGGCAGATTACGATTTACCCCAGAGCTGGCGAGATGCTTCGGCCAAGATCAACCCCGACACGCCGTTCAACTTCGTTTGCACAGCCGACATTATTGGCGGAAATTCTGGCAGCCCGGTCGTCAACAAGGACCTGGAACTGGTTGGCTTGATCTTCGACGGCAACATCCAGTCACTCATCGGAGACTATATTTACAGTGACAAACAGGGACGTTCCGTGAGCGTACACAGCAGTGCCATTCGCGATGCATTACGTCACATTTACAACGCCGACCACATTGCAGACCAACTAGGGAACTGAGTGTTCAACAGTTCTCAAAACGTTGAAACTGAAAAGCATTTATCAAAGAGCGGGGCTGAATCAGTCCTGCTCTTTTTTTTCGTTCAGATGCTTGCGATTAAAGACATCCGCATCAAAGGGATCCAATCCGGTTTTCTCGGTGACCCCTGGTCCATGTAGTTGCGGAATATCCGGAACATCGTTGGCCCTGTCTGGTTTGGCCGTGCTTTGAACAGGGGCCAGTGCCACCTCTGGAACTTTGTCCTGAACCGGCTGGGAAAGCCCGGGCATATCCACCCTCTGTTCAAAATCAGGCACCCAGTGCATTGCATTGGGACGGGTGCTTATCTGAATCAGCCATTGCCCCAGGTTGGTATATTGCACCGAGTCTTTTTTCAGTATGGGTTCTTTTAAACCTGCATGGGCGCTGACGGCCGCTGCGAACAATGGACTGGCCAAAGGTTCGTGCATATCGGTGTACTGGAGCACATGATACAGGTTGCGCTGGCTAAGGCGTTTAGGAATAACCTGGTTAAGACCCAAACGCATCAAGGGCATTACTTCCGTCCGTTGGTCAGCATGACAGGGACAACAATTCCGAACCAGCAATGGTTCCACTTTACGTTTAAAAATGCCAACCGACTTTTTGGGAATACTGTCTATGGCCGCTTCGATTCGTTTCAAGGTATTGAGCCGTTCGAATTCTGCTGACACAGTTTGCTCCGACTCAAACCCCACCAACGCGATCTCACTGTCAGAGGGCTCACGATTCGTGACCCCTGGTTGCGAATTTCGGGGAACTTGATTCGCCATCAACTGTCTCTGAAATTTTCGTTGTTGGGTCAGCGCTACCAATAGTTGTCGGTTCAGGTATTCAAGCTGAACCGCCTTGATTTCCATCGTGACCAGCAAGTCAATTTGGTTTTGAGCCTCTTTCAACAACCCCTGTTTCATACACCAATGAAACAGGTCGACGTGGGCGTCCAAATCACTGGCTTTGACCCTGGCATTCTTTTGCCAGTAAGCTTCTTTTAACGAGCTACATACAAATTCAATCCGTTCAACCGGAAACACCACACGACTGCCTCCGTCGGTTTGCACGAAGACCGAATCTGCATTTCGGCTGATTTTCCCCATCACTACTTGGCCATTCTTAAGCACCAAGTGGGTAGCCGAAGTGCGAGACAAATCGGAACCCTGCGGCGACCAAGGCCGGGCATGCGAAGCCGATAGGTGCAAGGTGATCGATACGACAATCACCGGCAAAACGTAAGTGATAGCACGGAAAAACATGCGGGACGGTAGGAAAACGGGCTGGTCACGTCAACATGAATCGACCGAATCAAACCAGCCCCATGGGTGATAGCACTTCCAACTCCAGCTGCTGCAGCGGAAAACGTCTTTTCTTGCGACGCCCCAGCCTCGTTTTCGTGAACATTTGATCAAAATCGGCAGTTGCAGACCTAGTCAGACGGGAAGCTTTTTCACGACTCCCCATGTCAGCAAGCCAGCGATTCGCGGCGGAATGCATTCCAAACCCGGCTGCCAGCCTGCTCTGTCGCTACCCTCAGACGATCTGCCTGCAACCTCGATGGATGGTCAATCCCCGATATTCCGCTGTAGCGTTGCCTCTGCCGCGATACAGCCAAATGACGACCAGGTTTGACTGTTTGAGATTTCTTCCATCAACTTGCGAGAGCGTTCCTCGTTTCCACTGTACAAGTACCAGTTTGCAATTCCGTAACGCAATGCATCGGATGAACCTTTGGACTCGGCCGGTTTACGTTTTTCTATTTCCTCCAGTGTCAAACTCCCCTTGTAAAAAAGACAAAGCTGGTGGTAGTCGAAACTCTCAATCACGTGCATGTCGTCGCGGATGATTTCCAACCGTTGCTCGGCCTTTTTTTCCTGGCCCATTTGCCGGTGGCACATGTACAACCAATGGGTAAAAGCGACCTTCATGTCGTCGTTCTGGCTGGCCGCCAGACCGCGCTCATAAGATGCCACCGCGTTGGGTAAATCGTTCTTCAAATAATAGGCCAGGCCCAGGTGATACCAGATATTTGTATGCAGGCTGCTGACCGGTTGATTCTGCGCGTTGGGCATACCGTCCGGCTCGACCTGGTCCGACGTTCCCTCCACCAGTTCCGCCGCTCGCCGCAAATCGGCAATGGCACTGTCAAAATCTCGCAAGGAAATATGCCGGTGACCCCGATGCCTGAGAAATCGTGGATCGTCAGGATGACGTTGTAGACCGTTCGTATAGATCTGAATGGCTTGACGATGCAGTCCCTGGTACGCGGTAAATCGGGCCAGCCAGATTTCCAGGTCGGCATTGCCAGGGTCTGCCTCCAACTGCTGCTTGGCCTGGCGGTATTTTTCAAGCAGGGATGAGCTGGGTTCCGCCGCGATCAGGTCACGACCCAACAGCGATTTACCTTGGTATCGAGGACTTTGTGTTTCCAATCCAGCCGAGCCACTGGGTTCCTCGCCGTCTTGCTGCCCCAACAATGGAACCGCCCCGACCAATATGAAAATGCCGGCTACAAAAAACCAACACTCGAATCGCTTGAACATCACTACCCTCCTTTGATCACCCACTCCTGGTCGACCGAACATCGACATGGTGTGGGCAACCATGCGAACCACTTCGCCCCATCAAACGGTCGCGGATGACACAAAAAACAACTGCCAAACGACCACCACAATTCCCAATGGAATCAACCAGTAAGCAAACAGGTACAGCCAGCCCGCCTCGATCCATTTAACGAGCCATTGCAACGACCCCAGGCCAACCACAAACGCAATGACTGCGCCCAGCAACAGCAACCCGGGCGGGGTCGTTGTTTGCCCAGCTTCCAACATGTCTTTGACTTCCAGCAGACCCGCCCCGGCGATGGCGGGGATCGCCAACAGGAAAGAAAACGTTGCTGCCGACTGCCGCTTCAGTCCCAACAGGGAACCTGCCACGATCGTGGAACCACTTCGGGAAATACCAGGCAACAAGGCAAAAGCCTGCGCCACACCGATCAAGACCACCTGTCGATAAGTCAATCGCTGGTACTCGTTATCCCCCGGCTTGATCCAGATCAAGAGTAACAACATCCCTCCGGTTATTGGAAACATGAACCCGGTCAACAAGGGATCGGTCAACAGGTCTTCGAAATTCCGCTTGATGGTCAGCCCGATCACCGCCGCTGGAATGGTTCCCACGATTAACTGGGGGATCACTCGCCGATCTTTGCCCAGCAACGCCCAAACCCGCCGCCAATAAAAACCGAGAATTGCAAACAGCGTGCCCAAGTGCAAAATGACATTTAGCTCAATGCTCCCCTGCCCGGTCCCCAACAGCTCATTGATGACCACGAGATGTCCGGACGAACTGATCGGCAGGAATTCGGCAATGCCCTGCACCACCGACAGAATGACGACTTTCAGGGTTTCCGAAACGGTGATCATGGCCATGAGCTGGATTGCAGAGGGGCTTGTCTTGCGAATCAAAGGATTCTACACGAATTCGGTTTCTCGACCAGAATGCGACCCATCGCATCAGCCCCGCGGGATGCAAGGGCAAGGCCCACCAATACCGCAAGAAAACAAACTGGATTGTCATACCACCAATGCGTCAAGTCTTTCTCACATGCCCAAGATTGCTTATCATAATGAAAATACAAACCTGAACTTTTCCCCTAAATTATTCCTAGCATGATTGCCAACAATCCCCGTACTCTGTTTGAAAAAATCTGGGACCAACATGTGGTTTACGAGGAACCTGGCCAACAGACCCTACTGTATATCGACCTGCACTTGATCCACGAAGTCACCAGCCCCCAGGCGTTTGAGGGGCTTCGCTTGGCGGGGCGAAAACTGCGCCGACCTGAAAAGACAGTCGGCACGCAGGACCATAATGTTCCAACCACCGACCGCAGTTTGCCAATCGTGGACACCGTTTCACGCCAGCAGATTGAAACGCTACGAAAAAACTGCCAGGAGTTTGACGTTCGGCTCTACGACCTGGATAGCCCCCAACAGGGAATCGTCCACGTCATCGGTCCCGAACTTGGACTGACGCAACCGGGCATGACGATTGTATGTGGCGACTCGCACACCTCGACTCATGGAGCGTTTGGTGCGCTGGCGTTCGGAATCGGTACCAGCGAAGTGGAACACGTGATGGCCACACAAACACTTGCTCAGCTTCGGCCAAAAACCTGTGAAATCCGGATCAATGGTTCGCTGGGCCGGGGAGTTACCTCCAAGGATCTGATCCTGTACCTGATCGGCAAACTTACAACGGCAGGCGGGACTGGTTACGTAATCGAATATACGGGCCAGGCTATTCGCGAACTCTCGATGGAAGAGCGGATGACCGTCTGCAACATGTCTATCGAAGCCGGGGCCAGGGCAGGAATGATCGCACCGGACGAGACCACCTACGAGTACATTCGGGGACGCGAATTTGCCCCAGTGAATTTTGAGGAGAGTGTAAACCGTTGGAAATCGCTGCCGTCTGACCCTGACGCCAACTACGACCGCGTCGATATATTCGAAGCCGATGATATAGCCCCTCAGGTGACCTGGGGGACCAATCCCGGACAAGTGATCAGCGTCGATTCAAACGTTCCCGATCCAGCGGATTTTGAAGATCCGACGGACCGCCAATCGGCCCAGAGTGCCTTGAAGTACATGGACCTGACGCCCGGAACACCCATGACAGGGATCGCCTTGGATCGGGTCTTTATCGGTTCCTGCACTAACAGCCGGATCGAGGATTTGCGAGTAGCGGCCGAATTGGTTCACGGCAAAAAAATCGCCGACCACGTCAGCGCGATGGTCGTACCCGGTAGCGGTATCATCAAACAGCAGGCGGAAAAAGAGGGTTTGGACCAGGTTTTCCTGGATGCCGGGTTTGAATGGCGCGAGGCTGGCTGCAGCATGTGCCTGGGGATGAACCCCGACCAGCTGAGTCCGGGTGAGCGATGTGCCTCGACCAGCAATCGGAATTTCGAAGGCCGGCAAGGACGGGGAGGCCGAACTCACTTGGTATCACCAGAAATGGCCGCAGCCGCCGCGATCGCCGGGCATTTCGTCGATGTCAGGCATTGGGATTGAAACCACCGTTTTCCCGACCCACCTTTCCATTTGATAAAAAAAACATGAAACCATTCACAACCCATACCGGAATTGTCGCCACCCTGGATCGATCCAATGTGGATACTGACCAGATAATTCCCAAACAGTTCTTGAAACGAATTGAACGAACCGGCTTCGGCCAATACCTGTTTTTCGACTGGCGGTTCCTGGAAGACGGTTCTCTCAACCCGGATTTTGAACTCAATCAACCGCGGTTTGAAAATGCTTCGATCCTGGTTGGCCGCAAGAATTTCGGTAACGGTTCAAGTCGTGAACACGCAGTTTGGGCGCTGGATGATTACGGCATTCGAGCCGTCATTGCCGAATCGTTCGCCGACATCTTCTACAACAATTGTTCCAAGAATGGTTTGTTGCCGATCGTTTTAAATGCCGATCATGTCCAACTCATCCACGACCGTGCCAATCAGCACGACGCATACGAGGTGACGATTGATTTGAACGAGCAAACCGTGGTGGATGACTACGGATTGGCATCCGCATTCGAGATTGACTCTTTCCGCAAACAGTGCTTGGTCGGAGGCCTCGACCAAATCGCTCTGACCCTTAACCATATTGGTAAAATTGAACAATTTGAAAAAGAAAACGGCGACTGGCTGGAGCGCTAAACCGGAAGACTCCGTATCGACTCAATGACTTACGCCACTGGATATTCCGGTTGCACCCTGGAAGTTGCCATGACCAACATGTCGCTGGGCCGCTAGCGGGTTCCCAGGCCATCCGACAATGACATAAGGCTGGCCGGCAACGCATTGATCCGATACATGAGAACCTTGCCGTTACCATCCTGGGTTTTCGAAACGGAAACCTGAACACCGATCACCTCGCCTTTCAGATTGAAAACGGGACCGCCACTCATTCCACCGATCGGGGGGAAACCGGCCAAGGGCTTGAGTGACATCGGCTGGAGCGTCTCGATCGCAGAAACAACCAGGGCCGGGTTCAATTGGCTCACGGCGATCCCCTGGGCAGGATCCCCCTTATTGAAGGACCGTACTTTCCCTTTTTTATCGAGTCCCTGCCTGGCAGGATAGGCTGCCAACACGGTCGGTTGTCCCACCTGGGCCTCGGCCATTTCGATGTTGGAATCCAGAATGTCCGCGTGGTTGCCGGCGTCTGTTATTTTCAACAAGGCCCAATCCTCTTTACCGGGACGTTCAAGCTCCGCCTGAAATACTCGCCCGTCGGCCAAGGTTACTACCAGCTCCAGATGGTCGTCCGAAACGTTTTCCTCCAATACATGCCGCGCGGTCAAAATCCGCCCATCGGCCAGCAGAATCCCACTACCGTGATTGGAACTGTAGCCATTGGGGATAAAGGTGTGCCGCGCTTCGATCCGCACAACCCACGGCAAAACCAACTTCAGCCGTTTCAGAAATTCAGGCGAGTGTTGCTCCAGGTACTTGACGCTTAAGGCATTTCCCTGCTCGCAAACCAGATCCGGATCGACAAACCACTGCCGGTCCTGTCCGCTGGCGACTGAAGACCAGCAAAAGCAGCCAACCAATACACAGCCGGCAAATGCCAACATCCGGGAACCAGTCAACGAAACAGATGGGCTCATGCAATACTCGACCGACTTGATCTGGGTAGAAAGTTAACGCCAAAGAATGAACCAGCCATCCACGGCACGATCAGTTCACCCTATCACAAACACATCCTTTCGCGAACCTCCGAGCGGCTCCCATCCAGGTGATTGACAGACCGGCGTTTAGCGTTGGCGGCGCCGCTCCTCGGTCCGGGTCGGGCCGATCTGTGCCAATGTCTCTCTCGAGGGGGCAGACATCACCCGAGCCGCTGTCCGCTGGTAGACGGCAAAAAACTCTGGCATCTTGGCCTTGAGATCGGCCGGTGTTCGCAACGTCCATTCCTCTTCACCCGGGCCATAAGGGACTTGCAGATCCCAGGCGGTCGTGATGAACCAGTAGGCGAACTCCTGCAGCAGGATTCGGTCCACCACCTGCCGGGGCGCGTCATCCAGGTCGTCGTAGGACTCGACATTGTAAAACCCCTTGTCAATTGCCAACTGCATCGCTTTCCATAACTCGGAATCGCGGGACAAGCCCCACTCCTTGGGAAAACGATAGTGCAGGCCAACATCGGTCACCGTGTGCAGGATGTGTTCGACCACCTCCATCACCTGGCCATCGGGGACCTGGGCCATGATGATATCGCAGATACTGTACTGTTGATGCAGTCGGTCGAATGCCCGTTCGTCGCGGCGCAACATGCGTTCGAACGAGCGTTCGGTCCGCGGGACCGGTAACAGGGCGCCGTAGGCATGCAGATCCGCCACAACCTTGCGCTGAGCCTCCAAGTCCAGGCCGTCACGGCGGGCAAAAACTTCGTCGATCGCCCGGCCTACCAGGATCAAGAATTCGTCTGGAACCGTTTCGGTCGCCGCCAGCACAATGCCACAACTGCTGAGGTATTTTGGAAATGGCGGATAGCGGTCGTCGGTCAGGACGTTCGTCACCCGGAACGGGTCCTTGGGAACGGCCTGGGTTGGGCGACGCTGAACCGCCCCACCCAGCAGGTGTTCGTCCTCGTCGTCCTGCCAGATCGCAGCGTTGCCATGGACGGGCACACCGTCGCAACCCAATGAAATCTGAACCTGCCCGACAGCAACCGAATGGACTGGAAGCATTCCAATAAAAACCACAAGAAAAAGGCATTTCATCGGTCGGTCACCTCGCCGCAAAAAGGGATGGTTCCAGCAACATAACGGGTCAAACGCAAGTAAAAGATACTCTTTCCAACAAGTCGGATGTCCCCACAACGGTTCCAACTTGCCAAGCAGGTGACGAATGTCACTCGTTACTGGTCGTCTCTTCATTTTGGGTCACCTCGAACCCCAGATCCCTGATCATCTCGTAATCTTCCTTGGGGGGTTGCCCCTGGGTGGTCAGGTAATCGCCCACGAAAATCGAATTGGCCGCGTACAACCCGAGTGGTTGCAAAGAACGAAGATGTATTTCGCGGCCCCCGGCAATCCGGATTTCGCGATCGGGGTTCACATAGCGAAACATGGCCAACGCCTTCAGGCACAGTCGCGGGTTCAACTCCTGTTGATCCTCCAACGGGGTTCCTTCAATCGCGTTCAAAAAATTCAGAGGGATCGACTGGACCTCCAGTTCGCGCAATGAAAATGCCATCCCGACAATGTCGTCCAGCTTTTCACCCATCCCGATAATTCCACCGGAACACAACTCCATTCCGGCATCTCGAACTGCCTCGAGCGTATCAATCCTGTCCTGGTAGGTATGGGTCGTACAAATCTTGGAATAAAAACTGTCGCTGGTGTTAAGGTTATGGTTGACGCGATCCACCCCGGCTGCCTTGAGTCGCTGGGCCTGTTCGTCACTTAACAAGCCAAGGCAGGCACAGATTTTCAGGTCGTACTGTTCCTTGATTTCGGGAACGATACTCTCGACCGCGGCGATTTCCCGCTCGTTGGGCCCCCGCGCCGAGATCACGATGCAATACGTTTTCGACTCCCGCTCGGCGGCAATCCGAGCCCCATCCAGTAACTTGTCGCGACTTAACAGGTTGTATTTGGGGATCTCGGCATCCGAGACTTTCGATTGCGAGCAATAGCTGCAGTCTTCGGGACAAAGCCCACTCTTGGCATTCATCAGGAAGTACAACTGAACCGTTTTGCCAAAATAGCGATGGCGAATACGGTAGGCGCCGGCCATCAGGTCCAGCAGGTTCTCATCCGGCGTTTCCAACAGCTCAAGAGCCTGCTGACGGTCAATCGGCTCTCCCGACAATACCCGGTCTGCCAAGTCATTAAAATCAATTTTCAGAGCTTCCATATGCCAATCATCCTGTTGGATACGTGGATGGTTTGATGTTGTCCAAGGTTCGATTTCGAATAAAAATCATACCAACTGTTATCCAGATGAGCACCACCCTCGATCCAAACCTGGGCCGGGAAAATCTCGTCTCCTGGCACGCAGCAATCTCGGGCGGACGGGAAATGCCTGTTTAAAACCGGGGTACCGGGAGCTGGAGAAAAAATAATGACGAACGGTCCCAATGCCCATCCAACCGCATTGCACCGACATTTGCCATCGACCCAGGTCTTACGACTGGATAGCATGTCGTGTGAAACGGAAGTTCCAATTTTGATCGTAATACCACCGTTATCCCGGTCACAGCATCTACAACAAACGAAGAGTTCTTGTCCATTTCGGCCCGGTTTTCGCCCTGGTTGCCGGTATGGCTTGCATTTCATTCGGCTGGGACTACTCTGGCGATGCGTTGACCATCAAGGAAGCCAAGCTTACTGACAACGGCATGGTACAAATTACGTTCACCACCATGCCAGAGACTGTTTGGTACTGCCCCGGCGCCAACGGGAAAGTTACCAAGAACGGAATTGAACTGATATTCGTTCGTTCCTGGTTTAAATGGAAACCCAAAGTCCACTATCCAGCCAAGCCGGTCAAGAAAAACAATCACTTGGAACAAAGAATCCTGATCGATGCAAAGGGAAAACCTCTGTTCATCCGATCCGGCAAGAAATGGAAAAAGATTTTCCCCAAGGATGAATCGCCCCGGCAACGCAAACCCTAATTCCCTTTCAGCATTTTGACCATCACTCCTCCCAAGGCCTCACCAACCAACATGTAGGTTTCTGCATTCTGGTTATAGTGAAACCCCTGGTTCCTCGGCGATTGCTCGGCATCACGCCAGAAATCACGAATCTCCACCGTCGCTACATTCCCTTTAAATTCCGGGTACTTTCCGTTTGCGCCACTGACGGCCAACTGCGCATCGGCCACCGTCAATGCGTTACCCGACATCTCCCAACCGCCGAAACCAATCGTGGCGATGGCAAATGGTGCCTGGGGAGCGTCAAACTCCTTTCGCAATGTCTTGATCAGGTGAACGAGATTCTGTTCATAGCGTTCCGCGTGAACCACACTCCCCTGGTCCTTGTGGCCTTGCCACCAGACGAATCCGGCGATCTCATAGCCACGACCTTTCCAGTGCGGAAACTCCTGATCAAAGTTATCCAGCACCTCGTGCGCAGCTGAAAAACAATCGTCGTACTGTTTTCCGGCATACCAGTTGATCGACTTTGGCTGAGTCCCTTTCTGCCAGCGATCCGGTGAGTCCTGGTAACCGGCATAAATAAATCCATCCTGTTCAAAAGACTTGCTTCCCGGCGGCAGGAAATCCCAGCCCAGTGAACGATTCCCTTGAGACGCCTTGAGCAACAAGACGGGCTGGTCATGCTCGTTTCCAATCACGTGCCCAAATCCCAACTCCGGACCGATGCTGTTGGCCCCTGCCCCGCAACCTACGCTGAGCCACTTGTTGGCACCGGCCGTGACGACTCCCTTGTACCAGACGTCATCTCGCTGCTTCCAGCCACCTTGTGGATCAACCAGGTAGGGGAATTTTCCGTCCTGTTTCACCACCGTCGCCAGCGTACCGGGAATGTCCACCCGGGCGATCCAGCCCAGCCCATCGGCCTGCCCGGTCAGATAGGTGATCTTGAAAGGAACACGGCTGCCCTGGGCCAACCGGATCGGCGTGTGAACCGCATCGCCATCAACCTGTTTCCGGTAAACCTCCTGCCCGTCAACGTGCATGATGTTGTGAGTAGAACCGCCGTAGCCAGGCCGGAATTCATAAACGCCAGTCGCTCCGATCTCGATGAAACCTCTCGTTACCTGTGTCCCGCCTCCCGGGTACGGAGTCGGTTGGACACCACCGAATTCATCAAGCTTCATGGTTTGTGTCGGTTTGGCTGCATCATAGTCCGTCTGCGGATCATAGGCCCCGGGATAAACCGAAACCACTGGGTCTATGAATTCAGCACCCCAGCGACTCCCACCCCCGGTAACCTGTCCAATCCCGACCATGTTCGATTGACCTGAAAGAATGTAAACCTTGACAGGTTTGTCTTCGGCATGGGTGATACCCAGAGCGAACCAAGGGGTGAAAAACAGGCTAACGAGAATCTTGTGCGAAAGATAATTCATTTTTTCAACTAATGGATTTAATGAAATAGCGAGAAATGTTTGACAGTCGGCAACCGAACAGGTTGTTTTGCAATTCAACAACAACCCCATTGATAACGTTATAATGTTCGAATCGCAATCGGCCAGATTCGAATTTACCGGGAGGTGCCAATCCGGGCGGATTCGATCCAGGCAGAAAAATGCTCGCAGCAAAAACCACGAGGGTACTTCAGACCATGGGATACATTTTGACAACACTGATCATGGCTGCAACGATCGTGTCGATGGGTCAAGGTTGTCTGATCGCCTGCTTGGCTGGCAAGGCATGCCGCCAGGATGACATCAAAGAATTACCGCAGCAGGACGATTCCAAACCGGCCACTAGCGATGAGACGACAAAATCGTTCTCACCCAATTTCGACCTCCTTCAGCCCAGGACGAAACAGGATCATGACAAACCGGAGCTAGGCAGTCCCTGTTTTGTCCATTACCGGGCGGGAGACCGGGAACTGGTATTCCTGGGAACCCGGCATGGAATCCGTCTCCATTCACCGTCGCACCGATTGATCGAACAAGTGATCCAGGCGTACCAACCTGACTGCGTGGTTATCGAAGGATCCGAAACCCGGATGGGCAAGTCGCATCCCGGCCTGCTCAAGGATGCCAGGCGGATGGTCGCCGATGGGGCTTGTCCCGAGCCATTGTTTGCCGCCGTGTTAGCGGCCGAACGCCAAATCGACTTTATGGGAGGTGAGCCACCACCCTCGAACACCACCGAGGCGTTGAGAAATCTGGGTTCGGATCGCGACGCTTTGGGGTGGCTCGTCGTACGTCAACTGGGACAAGTCCGCCGAGAAGAAGGTCTGGAACAGTTGGACGCGCGCGTTAAAGAATTGTTACGCAGGATAAAGCGCCGGTTTGAATTAAAAACCGAGATGGAGATTGTTGATTTCAAGAAGTGGTTTTTCGAACGAACCGAGAAACCGTTCTCAGCCGAAAATCTTCGTTTTGCCAGGACGGCGCCGCTGGCCGGACCGTCACCAACGTTCTTTGAAAAAGCGGCAATCGACGTCATGTTGGCACGCGAAAAACACCTGCTCTCCCTCGAAGCCGAACTTTTGGCAACCTACCATCGCGTACTGGTGGTCTACGGTGGTGGGCACCTGGTTTACGAAGAACCGGTCCTTCGCGATATGCTGGGAAAACCGTTCCGCAATGGCACTCGCTGGTAGACGACATGACCGGTGATAGACCAGCTGGTTCGGTGGAACTCCCTGAAGTATCTCAATGATTAGCTCTGCGAATTTGGTGATTCGGGCCAATCCTGTCTTCCCGACGAACTTGTTGCACTTAAACTGGAACGTATAATCACTTCCATAGCGTTAATTTCTTTCATCCTCACCCGATCGAACAAAACTCGTGGGCAAACCCTATCTGGTAAAAATTGGTTTGATGGGAATGATCGATCGCTACGACGCGCCGGATTACCGGTCGTACGCCCGTGATGAACAGGTCATCTGTCGCACACCCAGGGGGCTGGAGGCCGGCAGGATACTCTGCGAACTGGAGACGGGTAGCGATCTGGCCGAGCCCGATCAGAAAGGACAACTGCTCCGCTCCACTTCGCCTGCCGACCAGTTGATCCTGCAACGGTTGCAACGTCATCGCGACCGAGCTTTTGAAGCATGTAACGCACTGCTGAAACAGCAACAGGTGGATGCCGTGCTGGTCGACGTGGAACATTTGTTTGACGGCGAATCCATCTTTTTCTATTTCCTGGGCGATGTGCCGGAACAAGTCCATGCAATCACGGCTCAATTAAGTGAAGCCTACGAACAAAAAGTGCAGTTCCGAAAATTTACCGAGACACTTTCCAAGGGCTGTGGTCCAGGCTGTGGCACCACGGCCTCCAAGTGCGGCGCCAATGGATGTGCCAATTGCGGATTGTCCGGTGGCTGCGGCAGTTGACAGGGCGGAAGCAGCCAAACCGGAGTGTCATTCCCCAGATCGATCCTGGTCACTGCGCAACAGGTCAAACAGCTTCAACAGAAAATCAAACGTCAACTGACCCACCTCCGGATTCGTGCTTGCCCGGGGACCTGCCACATTCAAAACGCCAACCCGGTATTCAAGCAACCAGGCTTGAATGTCTAATAATTCATTACCCCCGACTGGCGCATCAAAATTCAGAAGGAAATGTGGTTGGCCAAGACGTTCCAGCAATTTGACCGTCAAGGCAGTTCCGCGGGTCAACTCTCCCTGGTACAGCACCAACGTTCCATCGGAGTCCAGCACATTCTGTTCGGTGCGAACCGCGTAATGGCTCGACTCAGTTTCGGACAGGCGGTATTCTTCAGGAATGGTTCCTGTTTCGCACAACCGCCCCAGCGGACACCAGCCACCATGTTCAATGCCGCATTGAATCGCCACCGCCAACGCCGCCTGGTCGACACCTGTCTGGCCCCCTGAAATCACCTTGGTTACAAGCATGCCACTCCATCGTTACCCGTCATTGTTGTTGCGCCATGGCAACAGTCGACCGTGCAACTCGACAGGTGGCCCGCCGTCGGAAAGAAACAGATCAAACAACCACTTTCCGTCCGTTTAACGAACCGCCGCCAACGCGTTGCTGCCAGCCAAACTAGTTTGGAAGAAACAGTCGCAAACCACTTTGCAGCCGGGTCATATGCTGAACCTTGACGGGCAATTGATCCCGATTGGAATCCAAGATGTCGAGGTAACGCGATGCCTGGCCGTACTTTTCCTTGGCGATTTCAAACAGCGTTTCACCCTGCTTGGTAACATACCAATCACCTGGCTGTGACCGGTTGGGGGACGCATCGTGTCTTTTCAGATCACTCGGCACATGGTTCGGATAATGTTTGATCAGGTGGGCTGAAGTCGGAATTTCGACATGGCTGCCTGTTGGCAGATCTTCAAACTTTGCATTCCGTGATCGATTATGTTCAAACAAGGCGCGAAATAACCGCCCATCCTGAAAGTACATTTGAGCGATCTACCAATAGGTTTCTCCTGCCTGGACTACATGTTTTTCAAATTCACCCAGGTAGGAATCTCCGGACTGATTCCCGTTGGCATGAGCCGAAACATTATTATCGGGACCAGGCGTCTGCTCTAAGTCTTGCTTGGCAAAGGCCAACGGGACCGGTTTGGCAGAACTTGACGGAATACTTTGCCGTGTATTCAGTGTTTCGGTCTTGGCAATACTCGATCCGGCATTCGAATTGTCAAAGGGGGATGGCAAGGGCATCGGTTCAGGATGGCCTAACAAGTCAGGTTGGGGTAACGGTTGAACCTGGGACTGGTCTTTTTCGTTGACAGATATTTCCCTGGCTGTCCGAGCCTCGGGTGCAGAGGAGCCAGCAGGGCTGCCTTGGTCAGCCGAACCTTGGGACGATTTTGGTTCCAAGCTGCGCAGATCCGATCCGGCAAACGGCTCCGGTTTGCCGCCAGGACCGCTGGTGGCGATATCAAACTCCGTCTGTTGATTCGGATTTTCCGATCTCAGTTTACTTGTGGGGATGGTCCCTTGTCCCGCTGTCACATCAGCCACACGAAGCGCCGGTGACATTTCACTGGTAGGTTCAGTCTGTGTCACCTGTTCGCCGGTGTTGGCTGAACCTGCCAGTGCCTCTCCCATATTTTTGCCAGTCTGCAGGATTGCACTGGGCAATTGAAATGGGCTCTTAACGGTCATTTCCGTTTCTGGTTCAGCTTCTGATTCAACGACGATGGGCGGGGGATTTGTCGTTGCAACCGCCCTCTTTCCAGTCCCGGCCGGCTTGGTCGAATTAGCCAACCGTTGGCCAGGATTTTCGGGCGGAAAAAAATTCTCGTAGTACTCCTGGCCCACATTGGTTGCAACCGGTGCGGCAAGGATATGGGCAGGCAAATTGGCCTGGAATTTGCCCATCCGAAAATAGCCTACGTAGACAAAAAAACCGGCCAGCAGGAGGACAACCGCAAAGCCAATTTTAGCTTCGCGCATCAGCTGACGATTTACACTTTGCGTGTTAAACGGATCGTTCATCGCTTGGAAACATCCTTGTTCCAGTACAGCGCATCCTGCGCAAAAAGACCTATCCAGGCCCATCAGAAAAAATAAGTCGGGCGGTTATAGCGAATTCAGAGATCCGGTCCTACAGAAACCTGCCAATGCTATCACCCTGATAAACGATGGCAATTTGACCGCTATCGATCAAGGACTGCGGGTTCAACTCGTTGGGCAATTCTCAGTTTGGCACTGCGACTTCGCGGATTGCCAGCAACTTCGACCGGATCTGCCGTCAGCGGCCGTTTTGTCAGCACCTTCAATCGCCCATCTTCCGCAAACGCGTTTTTTACCATCCGGTCTTCCAGGGAATGAAAGCTGATAATTGCAAATTTACCACCAACTGACAAAACATCCGGTATCCGCTTGAGAGCCACGCCCAGCCACTTGAGCTCCTCATTGACGGCAATTCGGACCGCCTGAAAAGTTCGTGTCGCCGGGTCGATGGAATGTTTTTTGGATTTTGGGACGCAGGAACGGACAATCCTCGCTAATTGATCAGCCGTTTTGATCGTTTCCCCATGACGGATGCGGCATATTTTCCTGGCGATGCGGCGACTAAAACGTTCCTCACCATACTCATAAATCAGGTCCGCCAAATGTTTCTCACCGAGACGATTGATCAAACGCCAAGCGGGCTCACCCGCAGTTTGATCAAAACGAAGATCCAAAAGACCGTCGCTTTTAAAACTGAACCCCCGGTCTCTGTCCGCAAGTTGATCACTCGATAGGCCAAGGTCCAGCAAGACCGCATCAATGGAGTCTATTTGCATCTGCTGCAGGTATTCCGGAATATCGGCGTAATTCCCCGCTATCCCGACACCGTTGTCGGGCAGTACCTCGGCGGTTTGTCTGACGGCGATGGGGTCGCGGTCAAATCCGAATACCTTGCCGTCAGGCCCCACCCGTTTACAAAACTCAAGGGTATGCCCACCGCCACCCATGGTTCCATCCACTGCGATATTGCCGGGCGCCAGGGCCAGGTGTTCAAAAATGGTCTCAACGAGAACTGGTAAATGAATTGAATTCGACATCAGGGAAACAAAATAACACCCATTAAAAACCTGCATGTCAACGATGGCCGTCTAGAAACAGCCGAGGTCGTTAGGTTGCATAACCCATGGAGCATATAAAAAGCAAAAGGCTCGAGTACATCCTGTACTTAACAAGCCTTTTGCCTCGGCATCGTCCGACAAGTCGAACGATGCCCGCTCGCTGACTGATCATACTCATTATGCTCAGCCATTTGGCAAACAAATGTCATTCTGTGACCAAATATGACATCCACCCGCCAAATCAAGCGAACGAAGGACGTATCGAGAATGATTATCGAGGTTTGTTGCTTACTTCCTTTACAATTTCAGTATCCTTACTGCCACCACGTACCAGTTCGGCATGATGGTCAAAGTTGGATTGGTGTCTACTTAAATAGCCATACCAGTTTTGGCGGTTCCAGATTTCCCAATGGCTGCCAACGCCTACGATGACAATTGGAGAAACCAGTTCAGCCAATTCACTGAGACTACCCGCCACGCGTAGACGGTGGTTCGAATCGACTTGACATCGCTCGCTTTGAGCAAAGAAAATTCTTGAAAAAGTCGTTTTGCTTTGGTAGCCCGCCGGGCTGTTCTGAGAATCGGACGCCAGCCTACCTAGCGACGCTTCGTTGTGTATTTCGATGCAGCCGTCGGTGCCAGGCGATAGGAACAGGTAATCGACGCCAGCCAGGAATAGGCGAAGTGACTTGGGAAGCAATATTCTTTGCTTGCCATCCATGCTCCGTTCGAACGTTCCCGTGCAAAACACCAGATTTCCCATTTCCTACCATTTTTAAACACTTCACACCAATTTACATCTCCTTGGCCGGACGTCAACTCGACATAACTCCCTGATTTTTGCGAGATCCCCGCTCCAAACCCTTGTAAAAACGCCGTTTTTGAATGTCGATCCATTATTAAATATTTACCAGTTTCATTGATTACATTTCAGTCACCCCACACGGATAGCACCGGTCCAGAAACCACCCAAACGGGTTGTTAAATCTTTGTGATCCTCAATCGGGTTGTGATATCAAATGGGGTGTTTGAACCCCCCGTCCTAACTTAAAACCTTTGGTTTCCCTATTGCCTAATAACCAAGACTAATAAGAGCGGATTTAATGACCCAGGATGTCGGTAGTGACCTTGATCGCATTGAACATTATGACTTTGAACTACCAAAGGAATTGATTGCCCAGAGCCCGCTGTCAAACCGCGAAGACGCGAGGCTAATGACGATTTCAAGAACCTCTCGTGAGTTGGAACACTGGCACATTCGTGATCTTGACTGCGTATTGCGCCCCAATGACTGCCTGGTGCTCAATGATACCAAGGTAATTCCGGCCAAGCTGGTCGGGCATCGCCAAAAGACGGGCGGTCGCTGGCAAGGTCTCGTGATGGATACAGATACGAATGGTAATTGGCGGTTACTGGCGAAAACCCGGGGCCGTATCAAGACGGGAGAAACCGTAATTCTTGAAGATCGCCAGGGCAAGCCAAGGCTGACCCTGCAACTCCACGCGCGGCTGGACGATGGTTCCTGGGTTGCCAAGGTTCAAACCAATGAACGACTGGGCATAACCGACGAGGATTTGCAAAGGTCATCCAATGAATGGCTCGAAGTCGTCGGTCGGATTCCGCTGCCACACTATATCCGCGGTGGCAACATGGTCGATGCAGACGTCGGCGATTACCAAACCATTTTCGCCAAATCTCCCGGGGCAATTGCCGCGCCAACGGCGGGACTCCATTTTACCGAGGCCCTGTTCCAGAGGATGATTGAACGAGGTATCAAAATCACCTCGGTTACCCTTCACGTGGGAATTGGGACGTTCCGGCCAGTCACGGTCAGTTCATTGGGTGAACACAAGATGCATTCCGAGTTTGGCACGCTCAGTCAGCCCACCGTGGAAGTCATTCGGGAAACAAAGCAAGCCGGCGGCCGCGTGATCGCAGTTGGCACGACAGCCGTTAGGGTCTTGGAAACAGCCGCTCAATCCGGCAGTTTGAATGCGTGGCAGGGCGAAACCGATCTGTTTATCCAACCTGGTTTCAAGTTCAATGTGATTGATGGCCTGCTGACCAATTTTCATCTACCGCGCAGTACCCTGATTGTATTGGTCCGTGCGTTTGGCGGTGACGCATTGTTGAAACATGCGTACCGAATGGCCGTCGACGAAAAATACAGGTTTTTCAGCTATGGGGATGCAATGCTTATTACGTGAGTCAGCGACGGCTGGACCGGCGACGCCCCCATTCGAAACAACGTCAATCGCAACCAAAACCTCGGTTATCAGGAATCAGCACCGTCCACAATCACGCAGCAGACCTGTCCCGTGTGGGAGTAGGCCAGTTTACCAACCGATGATTTCTCGGTGGTGACTTGCCGGGTGTTCACATTGACGGGGCAATCACTGGCTGTCTGATCACAGTTCAACGTGGGCGGCAGGACCCTTGCGATACCAGATTGAATGGCAGCAACAAACTCGATCGCCGATGCTCCCGCCCCAATATCGCCAAAATTACCCTTGTTTGCCACGATCGGAATATCACCCATCACCTGGCTAATGCCACCCGCCTCCAACACGTCTTCGTGAACCACGGCAGACCCGTGCGCATTGACGTGAGACAGTTCATTGACATTCATCCCGGATTCAGCCAACGATTCGGTCAAACAGCGACTTATTGCTTGAGAAAAATGCTCAGAGCCAGGTTGGCCAAAGGTACTGTGGTAACCCCTCACCCGGGCCAACACCTTGGCGCCCCGCCCTTCGGCGTGCTCGTTGGTTTCCAGGACAATCGCACCGGCACCTTCACCGAGAACCCCGCCGTCACGATCGGTATCAAAAGGTCGAACCACTCGTCCTGGATCCTCCTGGATTTTTCTCGACAAGCGTTGCGATCCGCGGTAGACCATCCCGGTCAAACCTAACGGACAACTGGTTCCACCAACAACTACTACATCAGCGGCGCCACGACGAAGCAACTCGACACCCTCAGTGACGGCAAACAGCCCAGACGATTCTCCATGGCAGATGGTGTTGCTCGGGCCACGAGAATCAATGGCAATCGAGATGTGTGAAGCGACCATATTGGGTAAATATTTGAGCATCCATAATGGCTCGATTTCTCGTACGAAATGCTCGCCCCAGCGGGAATCGTCATAGACACCGTCGGTCACACATTTCTGAAACAGGGAAGCCACATCAAGCGGGTCCGCAAAAAATGCTTCCGATCCAAAAACGGCACCGATTCGATCCGGATCGACTCCGGAATCGAGCAAACCCGCCTGTTCAGCTGCCATCTGAGCCGCGGCAAAACCAAACTGAATCGGCCGACTCATTACCTTGATCGCCTTGCGAGGCTTGACGTATTGACGACCATCGAACCCATCCACGGGCGCCCACAACCGAAAGGGCAAGTCAGTGTGTTCAAATTCAGGTCGTACTTTAATTCCCGAAACACCATCCAGCAGCGATTGCCAGAACGTTTCCAATCCGATACCAATCGGACTGACAACTCCCATTCCGGTAATGACAACTTCACGACTCATCGCTTTGACGGCTCTTTCACTGGGTAACTGGGCACGATTCGCCAAAATTCAGAGTCGGGAAACGCGGAAAACCCTAAGTTTATTGCGGCCGGAGTGAATCACAACCGCAATTACTCCAATCCATCGATGATTCTGGCTCCGAAATCGACAATGTTGGCCATCAGCCGGAATTGCCTCACAATCATCAAACATTGCCAGGCAGGATGAGTTTATTTGAACTCGAGATCGTACATTCGGTACGTCTTTTGCAATTTGGCCCCCGCCCGCTCCAATGTTCCACGAGATAATTTATTGGATTCCAGGACCCAGGAAAATTCTCCTTCCTTAATACCCCAATTTCGGGCGTCGGGAATCACTCGAAACATGAGTACCAGGCCGAGCCCCCATTTCTGGTACTTGGGAACCACATACGTACCAACCATGCGAACCGTTTCCAGTCGTTTACGACCAAAAATAATCCTCAAAAAACCAAACGGAAAAAGCTTGCCATCAATCTTTTTGATAATCGGGTTGTAGTCCAACATTCCGAAAACGACTGCCACAGGCTCCTCTTCAATCTCAATGATGGTGGTCATCTCGGGGACAATCAAGTGCTTCAAGCCAGCAGCCACATGTTGGATTTCCGTCTCGGTTAGCGGCACAAATCCCCACTGAGCCAACGAGGCAACATTATAAATCCTCATGAACGATTCGACTTCCTGCTTCAGCTTGCGCGTATTGATTCTGCGAACCGTCATGTCGAATCGTCGCATCGACTCTTCCACCACAAAACTCAATTTGGCATTGGGCTTATCCACCATGTCCATATGCCCCCAGTAGGCATACATGTCCTGCGATTTCGCAAAGCCGTATCCTTCAATCAACTGCCCGTAAAATGGCTTGTTGTACGACATCATAAAAACCGGAGGACTGTCAAATCCATCAACCAACAAGGCGCATCCATGATTCAGTGATGGATTGCTGGGGCCGCGAGCGCACGTCATGCCTTGCTCGCGCATCCAGTCGACAGCAACATCAAACAGCTGATTGGCTACGTCCTGGTCTTCGACGCACTCAAAGAAACCGAACATCCCACGCTTTTCATCGAACCGCGCATTGTGACCATTGTCTACAATCGCCGCGATTCGTCCAACAACTTGACCTTGGCGGAATGCCAAAAACGTCTGGCTCTTGGCATTATCGTAAAAGGGATGAGGCAAGTAGCCAAGTAATTCCCGGTGGTTTTTTCTTAATGGCGGTACCCAGTTCGGATCTCCACAATAGTGGTCCCAGGCAAACTGAACAAACTGTTTCTGTTGCTTCTTCGACCGAACAACTTGTACCTGAACCGCTGCTGAACTCATGTTAATGATTCTTTTTTACTTCATTCGATCCAAAACACCGGGACCCAATCCACCTCGACTTGGCTATCCCAAGTGGATATGGGTAAGTCTATTGCGTTTTATACGATTAGAATAGTATGCTGAAAGCCGAGACAGCAGGTCAAGCCGGGTTCCCAGCACCGGTTTTGAGGTGCTTTTTCGTTGATTGGCTTTCTTAAACGACCTTTACTTGGGTCCAACTCCTACCGGCAATTGAATGCAAATACTTTTAACCGGCGCAACCGGGTTTCTGGGTAATAACTTACTTCGCATGCTGCTTGACGACGGGCATTCGGTGACGGTAATTAACCGGCACACCTCAGATCGTCGCCCACTGGACGGTCTCGAGATAGAGACCATCCAAATCGACCTTAATGAGACGACTGCCGTCAGTCACGCTGTCAACGACGTGGATCTGGTCATCCACGCGGCAGCCATCATTCATCTTGGCTGGACCCGCCAGGAGGAGTCCCGACGATTCAATGTGGGTGCAACCCGGCTGCTGGCCGAAGCAGCCAGAAGACACAACAAACGGATGATCCATGTAAGCACGGTGGACGCCCTCGCATCCAGTGGCAATGGGAACCTGCACGACGAGACCAATTTAGAACCATCCAAGCCACCTTGCAGTTACGTCGTTACCAAACGCGAGGCCGAATTAGCGTTTCTTAAGGAAGTCGATTCCGGCTTGAATGGACTCATTGTCAACCCGGGTTTCATGGTTGGCCCATGGGATTGGAAACCATCGTCCGGTCAGATGATGCTAGCTATCGCCAAGGGTGCCGGACTGTTTGCACCTCGCGGCGGCGGCACCGTGGCCGATGTTCGAGATGTAGCGTGTGGAATAATCTCGGCAATGGAAAACGGGCGCCCCGGTGAACGTTATATTTTGGGTGGTGAGAATTTAACCTACCGTGAACTCTGGTCACAAATGGCAGAAGTTGTCGGGAAACGTCCTCCGATCAGCCTGTTACCCAACTGGTTAAATTGGACAGCTGGACGGACTGGTAACCTCTTCGGAAAAATCTTTGGCAAAGAACCGATTGTCAATTCTGCAAACACCAGCATGGGTTCCCTGTTCCACTGGTATTCCAGCGAAAAAGCCGAACGAGAACTTGGCTACAAGAACAGCCCGCTGAAGGACGGCCTGTCGGATGCATGGCAGTGGTTCCAGTTGCACGGTTATGCACCCTGATGGACAATCGCCCCAGGCCCGCCGGTATGACGAGACGACTTAAAGAGATTTCTCGTACAAGCGATAGACCTTATACTTACGGACCGGAATGGTCCTTTGCATGTTACGGATTGACTTATGATTGTTTTCCGCGATCCAGGAAAACTCCCACTTTCCCAGACTCGGATCTGCCAAACCGCGTCGCCGCATTTCAATCGATAACAACGGTGCAACACCCCGACTGCGGAATTCGGGATCCACTCCCACGGCAACCAGTCGGGTCCGATCGATCCGGCGCAACTGGTAGAGAAGCTGTGGAAACCTGACCCAATCCGATTTGCCCCACGTTCGGTGCAACGCCGTATTGACATCGGGGATATTCACACAGTAACCCACCAAACGACCGGACCAGTAAACCGTCAAAAACAAATCCGGCCTGACGACGTGCCGAACGTGCTGGATCATGTAGTTGAGCTCCGCATCGGTAAGCGGAACAAACCCCCATTCATCGTCTCGGACCACATTGGCCAGCTTATTGATTTCGCCGAGCATATCGGGGATTTCCGACTTTTTACAATCGCGTACTTCCAATTCCGGGTACCGCTCCAAGATCTTCCGAGCCGCGGCGTACAGAGACTCTTGTTCCATGTCGAACTTTTGTTTTTGGTCCACGTTGTTGCGATCAAAAAGGTAGGCGTAAAAGTCCATCACTTTTACAAAACCATATTCGGTCACCAACCGATCATAATAGGGTCGTGAATAACTCATCATGACCATGGGCGGTATGTCAAAACCTTCGATCAATATGCCAAACTCTTCCTTCATCGATGGATTCACCGGCCCGCGCACCCGATCGCACCCATGATCGCGCAACCAGTTACTCGCGGAATCCATCAGGCAACGTGATACATCGGAGTCATCCATGCACTCGAAAAAACCGAAAAACCCCAGTTGATCCTGGTAGTAATCATTGTGTAAATGGTCCCGGATCGCTGCGATCCGGCCCACCAATGTTTTTCCTCGAAAACAATTAAACGCCTGGATTTCAGCGTGTTGATAGAACGGATGCTTTTTCGAATCAATCATCTTCCGTTCCATCGACCTCAATGGGTAGACGAATGCCGCGTCGTTCTTGTAGATCGCGCGACGCAACCCAAAGAAATCTGACCAGTCACGTCGCGTTCGAACAGGTTGAACTGAAAGACTCATGAAATCGCTTCACCATTTCCCTGTAGCCAACGTTTCCCGGTTGAAACCAAAAGCCACCCATAAATGAGTGGCTTTCTTGATTTCAGACACACGAGGAATGGAATTTTCCATTGGCAGATACTGGTGCCAGCCCGCATCCGTTAGTAGTGAGTGCTGTTTTTTCCATAATCCACGTCACCCGCCATATGGAAGTGGTTATGGTCGACATAGACAACTTCAGCCGCGTCCTCGTTGATCAGAGTGTGCGGGATTGGCCAGCCCACGATGCGGCGTTCTTCAAAGTAAATTGTGCACTTATAGTGAGCATGATGAAGCTGGGCAGGACCGATCAACGGAACCACTCTGGGCGGATCAATATAATCAGCGATCTTTTCTTTAATGATCGTTACATTGTTTCGTTGTGTTTCATAAAGAAACGGGATTCCACCCTGCACGCTTCGAGCACGCTCAAAAGCCCACCATACTTCGTCATCACTTGGAGGATCCAAAGCCGTAACCGGACCACCCTGTGTAAGCGGACCCAAGATAGGAACTCGGGAATAACGCTCGGATATGTGGTGCTTGTCCTCCTGTAGCTTTTGCCAATAAGGAGATACCGGAAGTGGAATACTAAAGATTCCCAATGTCGGGCCTAGTGTTGTAAAACATCCCGTGCTCATAACCGCCATTCCGGCCACTAGTGTCGCAAACAAGGCAGCTAAATATTTAGTACGCATCGCAAGTCCCTTTGTGGTTTATGCATTCCTAAACGTGTTATCGTGATAAACTGCACCGGACTTGCGGATTTTTCCAATGAATCAGATATTTAGGAAGATCCCATCTGCACTGCTAGCGATCGACTGCTGTTTTTGCTTAGTTACGTGGATGTTTGATGCACGAATCGCTCAAAACAACTTCATTTCGCACGTCAAATCAAACCGTTCAATAACCGGCTGTTGTTCGCTGGGCTTCGGAACAACCATATCCGTTACGCTGCTCCGGACTGGGCCTGGCAAAAAAAAAACCTCTGCCGGTTCGACAGAGGTTTTTGAATCTATTTAGTGAACTTCAAGTTCTACCATTGATTGGTGTCATTGAAATCGAGGAACCACCATCCATCCGACCATTCCAGGCTGACCTTACGCCATCCAAGTGGAACTTGTGGGTATGGATAGAAAGGACCAATGTAGGGCCAAGCTGATGGTGAGTACTGCTTGGGATAGGTGACAGCACTGTAGTTAGGATGTGCTGCATATCCAGGCCAAGCATAACCAGGCAGATTAGGAGCACCGGTTGCCATGGCGCCAGTTCCCATTGCTGCAGCGTTGGCTCCACCCATGCAGTTTGCACAGTTTCCACATCCACCACAATCAGATCGGACCATCGAGGACGCACTGGCAAAAGCCAAGGGTTGGTTGCCTGCTGAAGCTGCGGGCAACGCTTGCATTCGCCTCTGTTGAACCATTTGTGCTGGCATCACCTGGCGAACAGGAGTCGCAACCGTAGTTTGCGGAGCTTGTGCAAACTGTACTTGAGCTGGTACTTGCTCAGGTTGCTGATAGACGACTTGAGCGGACTGGGCAGGTGCCACAGTTACTGCTGGCGTCGTGGGTGCAACAGGCGTCGAAGCTGCTGGACGAATTTCAATATCGTCAACGACTTGAACAACACCGAGATGACCGGCGTCTTGAGCCGTTCGCAAAATCAGTTGTTCCTGCTCAGCGCTGGAAACAAAACCCGAAAACCAGACGGCACCATTGTCGACACGCATGTCCACATTAAAGCCGCTCAGGTTGCCATTTTGCTGCTCTGTCTGCAGTTTGGTTTTAACATAATCCGCGATTTCTTGATCATTAGCCATGCAAACGGATGGCATGAGCGCGGCGACCGCTACCGCGATTCCAAGCATAAAAACTCGCATTAGATTCCTCCTGAATCAATCCTTGACTGCAGGTTCACAATTTTGACTTACCGCCCGGCGGTTGGGTCTGTCTAAAACTGCTACCCACCATCCAAATATTTTGAATTCGCTATTCTGAATGCGCCAAATGTCTCGTCCGGCAACATTTGGGTTACCTGGAATAGCACCGGCCGTAAAATGTTGGGGATTTCAAACCGACCGGAACATGACACTCGTTAACCTGCCATGTTCCCATCTGCGAGAACGCCCCCACGTAGGATTCAACAAACCGAATCCGATATTAGTTTTCGACCAACTGACGAGACTAATGGTACGTTTTTTCGGATTTTGCCGATCTTCCTGCAATTTCTTTCCAATCGATTTCTGCATCCGGCCTGCTCGCTAGCTGTTTGCGTTAAAGTTTGACGCCTGGCAAAACTAGACGGTGTTCTGACAGATAGCATCAATGCTCAGTTGTCACTTCGATCAACCTGTTCCATATCTTCAAGTTGAAATGCAATTTTGCCGCCGACAATCGTGTAAAGAACTTTGGTTTCCAGGATTGCCTCGTCCGAACAGTTGGTCAGGTCATTGGAAAGTACCACGAGATCCGCCAATTTACCGGGAACCAAGCTGCCTTTTTCTGTTTCCTCAAAGGCAGCGTAGGCACAATCGATGGTGTAAGACCGCAATGCTTGCATGCGTGTCATTTTTTGTTCGGGAAAAAAAGTGACGCCATCGGCCAACTGGCGTGTTACGGTCGCGTAGAACGAGGCCAACGGATTGACGTCTTCCACCGGTGCATCCGTTCCATTGGTCACGATGGCCCCTGATTTCAAGAGGCTCTGCCAAGCGTAGGCCCCCTCTCCGCTGCGACGCATGCCCAATCGTTTCGGAACAAAAACGGCATCGGACGTGCAATGCACACCTTGCATCGACGCAATCACGTCCATTTCACCGAACCGACGGATGTCATCCGGATGCAGATGCTGGGCATGTTCGATCCGCCACCGTCGTGGAATGCTGGATGGATATTCACGGAACATTTTCTCGTAAATGTCCAAAACTTCCCGGTTGGCACGATCACCAATGGCATGAACGCAAACCTGGTAGCCGTTTTGGACCGCCAATTCGGCCGTCCTGGTAACCGATGGGATGGTGGCCGTATTCAGGCCGGCACTGTTGGGCAAATCATCGTAGGGAGCGAGCAGCCAGGCACCGTGAGCTCCCAGCGCCCCGTCAATCGACCGTTTGACGGCCCGTACCGTGAGAAAATCTCCGCCGAACCCGATCATTTTATATTTGGGCAAAAGGGTTTCCAACGCGTTATTGCTATCGCGAATCATCACATACAAGCGGACACCCAATTTCCGCTGGCTCGCCGCGCGTTTCAGCAGGTCCACGGTCGAAAAACTCGAACCGGCGTCCTGGAAACTGGTGACTCCTTTGCGGAGGCACTCCTGGGAGGCGAGTTCAATGGCCCGCATCGATTGCTCCATTCTTTCGGTCGGTCTTCGTTTGGCTTCATCGCGAGCCCGAACCCGACCGATCAGACCTTGAGCCGTTTCCCGAAACACACCGATTGGACGACCCGAATCATCGTGCAAAATCTCACCACCGGCTGGGGACTGGGTCGTTTCATCAACACCGGCTAGTCGCATCGCATAGGCATTGGCAAAACTCATGTGCCCGCTGGCATGCGTCAACAAAACGGGGTGATTCGGGGTCAATTCACTGAGCTGCGCATCGGTCGGGTAACCTCCAACATTGGGACTGGGTAAATTCTTCCATTTGGATTGGTGCCACCCCCGACCAACAATCCATTCACCTGGAGGTGTCAGCTTGGCCGCCTCGGCAACTTGTTCAACAATCTCATCCCACGTTTCAGCTCCAGCCAAATTCAACATCATCATCGACTGACCCAACCCGAGAAAGTGGGCGTGGCCTTCGATGAACCCCGGCATGAGAAAATTACCCTGCAGCTCAATGGTTCGCGTTTCTGCATCACCGTATGCGAGAACTTCGTCGTTGGAACCAACAGCAAGAATGCGGTCTCCCTTGACGGCCATCGCTGAAGCCTTGGGACGGGACGGGTCCATCGTGACAATACGACCGCCGACCAATATCAAGTCAGCCGTCGGTTGCTGGGCTAACAGCAACACTGGAGAGCAACAGGCAACCAGCAAAAAGGCGGCAGGCAGGCATTTCATTCGGTGACTCCAACAAGTTGCAATCGTACAATCGAAAACGGGTGTTCCGTTGTTTCAAAAACCAGATGGTAACGGTTTGATCGGGAGATTGCGACTATCATTTAAAACTCGCCGAAAATGGTTTTTGCGCCCACCAGGTTCAGTGTTGCAATCGGATTTTCCCTGTTTCCTCGATGCGCCGAAAATGCCATAGCCAACCGCACAATCACCACCCCCACATTCGTTTTACGTCCCTCAACATTGGCCGAGGCAGCCCCTCTCAGATGACACCAACGCGACCAGGGAAGACCGCTTTTTCTAGAATTACGAAAATACGCGGTAAAAACCGGAATTCCCCAAGACAGCTAATTCCAAAAAAACCATTAATAATGTGCCACTGCTATACAGGAAACGATGCGATTAAAACTACGATGGTCGCATTGAAACTCGCTGATGCGAGGAGTGATGCAATCATTCCCTGACCCACGGGAGTGTCTGAATGATTCAGGCCGCGCTAAAGAACCCATACTTGGTCGTTGTATTTTCGCTGGCAATTGCTGTATTGGGCGGATTTTCCTACACCAAAATCCCTGCCGATTTGCTGCCCCAATTCAATACATCGGCGGTTCAAATTGTCTGCTTCTATCCGGGAATGCCCCCCGAGGTAATGGAAAAAGACATCATGAGTCGTTTACAGCGATGGACAGGCCAGTCTGTTGGCATCGAGCATCAAGAAGCCAAGGCAATGCAAAGTGTTTGTGTTGTCAAAGACTTTTTTCGGGAAGGCATCTCGATGGATACCGCCATGGCCCAGGTAACCAGTTTTGCCATGAGCGACATGTATTACCTGCCACCAGGCACCATTCCGCCCATGGTCATGCCGTTCGATCCAACTGCCGCTGTACCACTCTGTCTAGTCGTCGTTTCGAATGACCAGATGAATGAGTCTGAATTATATGATATCGCCTACTATGAACTTCGTAACAAACTGCAATCGATACAGGGCGTGATCGCGCCTGCGGTTTATGGCGGCAAACTGCGCCGCATACTTGCCTATGTCGACCCGATGCGGCTCGAAGCCCACGGCGTCAGTCTGATGGATGTGCAACGGGCGCTGATGCAACAGAACGTCTTGATTCCCGCCGGGAGCATCAAGGACGGCGACCAGGAATTACAGATTTTCACCAACGCCAATGTGGATCGGGTTGAAATGTTAAACGACATTCCCATAAAGCGAGCGAATGGACAGTTCGTTTATATGCGGGATGTGGCAAATGTAGAAAACACGCACCAAATCCAATCGAATATTGTCCGAGTGAACAGCTCCCGCAAGGCTTACATACCGATTTACCGACAACCGGGTGCCAATACCATTTCGATCGTCAAACAGATCAAGAAACAGCTTAAAACGATTGAAGAAAGATTGAAAATTGAACGGTCGGAAGACCCGAAAATGAAATCGCTGGTACTGTCCGTTGCAATGGACCAGTCCGTGGGTGTGGAAGAAGGAAACCGATCGCTGCAGATCGCTGCCGGCCTGGGCGCGTTACTGGCTGGACTGGTGGTATTCCTTTTCCTGCGAAGTCTCAAGTTCACGTTTATTATCGTGGTGGCCATTCCGATCGCGATCCTGTTTTCGGTTCTCGTGATGTATTTGCTGAATTCGTTTGGCATCAGTTCATCGATTAATGCGATGACGCTGGGTGGATTAGCATTGGCAATTGGCATCTTGATTGACCAATCGATCGTGGTGCTGGAAAACGTGACCCGTCACAGTCGGATGGGCAAAAATCCGTATCAAGCCTCGCTGGACGGCACACGGGAAGTTGCCATTCCGATGCTGGTCGCGACGCTCACCTTTGCCTTTGTATTTTTACCCGTCATATTCCTGACAGGCATGGCCAAACTGCTTTTTCAACCGATTGCCATCTCGGCCGTGATGGCCATTTTCGCTTCCTACTTTCTTGCCATCACATTGATCCCCGCTTATCTTTCACGATTCATGTCCCAAAAAGAGGCTGAGAAAGAACCAAAGCCTGGTGTGTTGACCCGGATTTACGGGGCGTTTTTGCCTGCCATGATTTCAATGCGGTTCCTGGTGGTGCTAGGCTCGCTGTTGGGTTTTGGTGTGGCCGTTTGGTACCTCACCACGCAAATGGGCCGCGAGTTGTTTCCCCAAGTTGATTCTGGCCAAATCACGATGTATGTGCGAATGCCAACAGGAACCCGCATCGAAAAAACCGAAGCCAAAGTCATCGCAATAGAAAAGGAAGTGATCAAGCTGACCGGGGAACCAGATCCCGGATTTGCGGTGGGTGCCGAGGAAAAACCAGATAGCGATTTACAGTTACTGGTTTCCAACATTGGCGTGTTGCTCGATTGGCCAGCCGCCTATACGCCCAATGCGGGTGCCATGGACGCGTTCATGCTGATCCAGACCAAGGGCAAAAAACAGGGCATCTTTGAATACGTTCAACAGCTGAGATCAATTCTCCATGAAAAATTCCCGGATGTGGAATTTGCATTTGATACCGGTGGGATGTTGACCGCGGCGTTGAATATGGGTGAACCGTCACCTATCCATTTCCAGATCCAGAGCTCGAAACTGGATTCCGCCTATGAAATCGCCGAGCAGATTGTTGCGGCAGCCAACGAGGTGCCCGGCACGGCCGATGCGAGAATTGCACAACGCTATGACAACCCGATCCTGGAAGTGGAAATAAACCGGGAGCGCGCCTTGGAATTGGACCTGTCGGTGGAAGAAGTCATGAAGAATCTGATATCGGCTACCAACAGTTCAATCAACTTTCAACCAGCGTTCTGGATCGACAAGCGCAAGGGCAATCACTATTTCCTTGGCGTCCAGTATCCGGAGGAAAAACTGAGTATTGATTCGATCAAGGAAATCCCGATACGCGGTGGTCCGCAAGGGAACATCCGAATGAAGGACGTCGTTGAGTTCAAAAGGAGTGAGGGACCGGCAGTTGTTTTTCATCGAAACATTTCCCGCGTCACCGATGTCTACGTCAATGTACTCCCCGGATACGACGTGGGGACGGTTTGCAAGTCGATCGAAGAACGGCTGGAGGAACTTGGCGCCCAGCCGGATTCGGATGAACGCGGGGCACTCTACCGTCTGGGCATGATCGAACAGGCAGATATCGACAATGGAGCGAACACCAAGGATGCCTGGACGACCATGCCATTGTCCAACAACGAAAAATATAAAGGCCGGACTGTCAGGATGATGGGTGAAGTCCAGACGATGAGAGACTCATTTACGCAATTCTCGGGGGGACTGATCATTGCCATTGTGCTGGTTTACCTCGTGATGGTTGCCCTGTTCCAAAGTTTCGTCGATCCGATGATCGTCATTCTGGCGGTTCCGCTAGGTTTCATTGGGGTGGTGGTAGCATTGACACTTACCCAGACGCACCTTTCCATCATGTCCTTCATGGGAATCATCATGATGGTGGGAATTGTCGTTGAATATTCGATTGTACTGGTCGATTTTGCCAACAAACTGGTCAGCCAGGGGCTGGCACCTCGTCAAGCCATTATCGAGGCGGCCAAGGTCAGGTTGCGGCCGATCTTGATGACCAGCCTGACGACGTGGCTCGCCCTGCTTCCCATGGCAATCGGCTTTGGTGGTGGAGATGCCAATGTTCCGTTGGCCAGAGCAATCATTGGCGGTGTGATTGGAGCAACCTTCTTGTCCCTATTGGTCGTCCCGTGTCTGTACGTGATGTTGAAGGTGCCTGGCCGCAAAACTGATGAATCGGCTACCGCTGCACAGCCCGTTTGACCCAGGTCTTAATCAGGAACTGATTTTATGAATTCGACTTTTTTCAAAATTGCCTTGCTTGCCTTATTGCTGACCTCGGCGTCAGTCACATTCGCTCAACAGGCCGATTCAAAGACAGTCTCCGCGCCGGCCACGGTCAAGGCATTTCAGACCGTCGACCTGTACGCCAAGGTCAGTGGCTACATTTCTGAAATGGACGTCGACATTGGCGACGCAGTAAAGAAAGGGCAACCGCTACTGAAACTGCATGTGCCCGAACTGCAACAACAACTGGCTCAGAAGATGAGCCAAATCGAACTTGCCAAGGCGCAAGCGGCGCAAGCCCTTTCGATGACCAAAGAAGTTCAAGCGCAGCTGGAAGGTTTTGAAGCAGCCGTCAAGGAAGCAGAAACTAAAAAGACGAAAGAAGAGGCTGGGCTAAAATACTACAAACTGGAATTACAGCGGGTTACCGAGCTGGCCAAACGAGGTGCCATCCAGTCCCAGTTGGTCGATCGGGCGAAGTTTGAGCTGCAAGCCGCCGAAGCCGGGATCAATATGGCTGATGCAGCCATTGCCCGGGCCAAGGCGAATTTGGTGGGAGCCAAAGCGGCCGTTAGCCGGGCCCAGTCTGACGAAGTCGCGGCCAAGGCCAAGATCCAGGTCGCCCAGGCAGATGCTGAATATGTTAAAGAACTGGTGAATTACACGACGATTACAGCTCCCTTTGATGGCTATGTTACCGAGAGGATGTACGACGCCGGGGCATTCGTGCAAAACGCCGATGGTAACGGCTCAGCCAAGCCCATCTTACAGGTCGTCAAAACGGACGTGATGCGAATCGTTTTTTCTCTGTCCATGTCGGATATCGCGGGTCTCGATCGCGGAGACAAGGTGACCCTGTCCAATATCGACGCACTGCAGGGGGAAACATTCGATGGCACCGTCACTCGATTCTCGGCGGGGCTGGATGCGGATTCCAGAATGATGAAAGTGGAAATGGACCTGGACAATTCCCAGGGAAAACTTCGACCCGGTTATTTTGGCTACGTCACACTTTACCCCGAGTAGACCCTTGCCTTGAGGCACCTGGCTGGCTCGTCGGAAAATGATTAACAGGCGACAACAGCATCCCTGCGACTGCGACCACACAAAAAAAGCACCCGGTCAACAACCGATTCTTCTCGGATGAATGGAATTCCGCATCCCAGACCAGCTTCTCTACGGCCACAACAACCCGCTACGCACGCGACAGGTAATCGCCTGATCGAGTGTCCACCTTGATAGTTTCACCCTGTTTAAGATACTCGGGAACCTGGATCACCAGTCCTGTCTCCAACGTCGCCGGCTTGGTTCGACTGGTCGCCGAATTCCCTTTGACACCTGGATCACATTCAGTAACCAGCAGTTCAACGGTGGCCGGAACCTGGATGCCAACGCACTCTTCGTTGTAAATCAAGGCCAGCACACCCTCCAGCCCTTCCTTGATGTAGTTCCGCTCCGCTTCGACTTCATCGAGTGGCAAACTGTATTGCTGATAATCATGCTGGTCCAGAAAATGCATGTGACTGGCATCGGCATACATAATATTGACCGGCCGTTTCTGAAAATCGGCCTCCTCCAACGATTCCGCGCCTTTCAGAGTAATATCCGTTTTCTGCTTGCTAACAATGTTGCGAGCACGGAACTTGTAAAGCGTTGCTGCGCCGCGGGCCGAAGGGGATTGAACCGAGATGCTCTCAATGATAAACGGCGCACCGTTGTATACGACCACCGACCCATTCTTGATTTCTTTTGCCTGCATTTCTACAACAAAGCCTGGCTCTGCGGATCCAATCCTACGCCGTCAACCAATTCACATAACTTCTGCATAACCAGCAGCAGGCCGCCCGGATCCAAAATCTCGTCCTCGCCGGAAATCGAGACTTGTTCAAAATGGAAGATATCAAACCGGGCCGTACTGCTTTGGATTTGAACCAGTTTCTTGGAGTCATCGCCAACCAGCGTCAATGTCTGAAACTCCTGCATGACTTCCTCGATTTGTGTCGCGACTTCTTCGCTGTCTTCGTAAGCGATGTCCATCGCCGAACAGTCATGCGGAATCATTACCGTGATGGACTCAAAGTCAGCATCCGTATTCCTTACGTTGGTGACTTCATACTTGGGCCCCAATTCAGCCAGGCAAGCTTGAATTTTATCTACTTCGGGACGATTCTCTTTATCAAAGAAAACAAAGAATGTGTCCCGGTACTGGTACCGACTGTCTTCGAATAACGACACGGATGGTCTCCATTGTTGTCGGGCAACCGCGCTGCGGCACCGTACAGGATTTCGTGAAAATAAAACAAGAGCTTATGTTGACACAGATCAATTACCAAATTCTACGCGAAACTTTAGAACATAAAAACCACGTATAGACGAATTTAGTTCTGATCAACAACGTCTTTAATGCAACCACATCTATGCAACCACATCTTACCGATGCGTTACTTGGCATTTTTGTTGAGCGGCTGGGGAACCACCAATGCTTTTGGAAAATCAGCAGCATGGTCGCCACCACGGGTTCCCAAACGCTTGTTCTGGGAACTTCCTCGTGGTTGATTCATGGGTATATCCATCCCGCCAAGTTCCGCCATCATCTGATAAAGACGGTTTTCCATCCCCTTGGATTGTTTGGCAACCGAGGGGTCGCGAATCAGGTTGTTTTGCTCGCCCGGATCAGCCTGGAGATCGAAAAACTCATCGGTATCCCACAGGCCATAGTACGTCGTGTATTTGTATTTATCGCTGCGCAAAGAAAACACGGTTGGTGATTGTGGAAAGTTTTTCTCCCAGTAGTACGCATAAAGAAAATACTTTCTCCATGGAACCGGTTTCCCCTGGGCCAAGTCGATAAAACTCTCTCCGTCCATATGGGGCGGCTTTTGCAGTCCCATCGCCTGCATCACGGTAGGGGCAATATCGATGTTTGCGACCATTTTGTCGATCACTGTATTCCCATCAAACAGGTCGGGACACTGCATCAACATCGGAACACGTATCGAGGTTTCATAAGCAACCCGCTTGTCAATCAGGCCGTGTTCACCAAACATGAAACCGTTATCGCCCATATAAATCACAAGCGTCTCGTCATAAATACCCATCTCCTGCAACTTCTCCATCACGGCGCCCACGCTGTCATCTACGGAGCACAGCGATTCGCAATATCGCTTGTAATATTGCTCGATATTCAAATCGCTGTGATAAGGAAAATCGACGCCATGCCAACTGTTGCGCTGGTCCAATAGCCAACGCGGCAAATCGCGTTTGTTATCTGTGAGCTTGGCTTCACTGGCCGGACGTTTGAATGGCTTGTCGGCAAATTTTTGATCGTACTTTTTCTCAGGTGTGAAATTTGCGTGAACCGCCTTGTGCGAAAGATATAGAAAGAACGGTTTGTCACTCTCTGTCTGGTTTTCCAGGAAATCAATGGCATAGTCAGTCAGTTCGGTCGTGATATATCCCTTTTGCTTTACCCGTTGACCATTGACGTTGAGAGTGTAGTTCGGACCGGGCGCCAAATAATGCCCCTGGCCTTTGAAACTGACCCAGTAATCGAATCCGGGGCGAGGCCCATCATGATGTCCACCCATATGCCATTTGCCAACAAAGCCTGTTTTGTATCCAGCCTTTTGCAGGTATTGAGGGAAAAACTGGGTCCCTTCCGGCACCAGCCGGTTATTGTCAATCACCCGATGTCGAAACGTATAGAGTCCTGTCAAAATCGATGCGCGACTGGGAGAACAAAGAGACGTCGTCACCAACGCGTTCTCGAAGTGCACACCGTTGGCCGCCATCGCATCCATATGGGGCGTTTCGGCAAACTGATGTCCCAAGAAGCTCATCGCGTCGTAGCGATGATCATCGGATAAAATAAAAACCACATTTCGCGGTTTCTTGTTTTTCAATTTCACCGGCTCGATGGTATCAGGAACCGCACGGACCGCATCTTCGTCGGCTGACCAACCCACCGTTGGCATCAAGAGGATTGCAAATAAACCCAGCAACAAATTTCTCATCACAACAAACCCTCTGAAAAAACGGACTGACCCAGGCAACCTTCATGATACCCTTCATCGCCAAACTCCAAGCACCAAGATTGGCGAATTCAGCACGCAAATTTGATTTGATTTGCGGCCTTTGATCGAATGCTGTATTTACGTGACGCAACGGCAGCAGGAGGTTCCGCCCCCCGCTAGAACCACGCTCAGCCTGGCAGGCAGGCATGAAAGAAAGCCAAACCGTTAATTGGGCACACTTCTGGAAAAACCTAGGATGGGCCGGCCAGCTCCCTGGATCGTTCAATCGCTGCTCGCACGGCCGATTCGACGATTCGGTCAAATCCAAGTTGGTCCAAGACCGCCAGGCCCGCCACGGTTGTTCCAGCGGGACTGGAGACCTGCTTTCGCAATTCGGCAGGATCCTGCCCGGTGGCCTTGAGCAATTCAGCCGCTCCGATCACCGTTTCTACGACCAGGTGTTTGGCAACGTCTGCCTCCAGCCCTGCGTTCACGCCACTCTGGATCA
>JABACA010000150.1 GCA_014237975.1 Mariniblastus sp.
GGTGGCAGCCCCAGAATCTCAGCCGTCGCTTCACCTTCAAATGGCGTGTTGTG
This sequence comes from Mariniblastus sp., assembly GCA_014237975.1. Classification (GTDB taxonomy): domain Bacteria; phylum Planctomycetota; class Planctomycetia; order Pirellulales; family Pirellulaceae; genus Mariniblastus. The sequence goes on from JABACA010000150.1 coordinate 54, forward strand.
ATTGATCTTGCAATAGAGGCTGCCGGCCGTACCCAATTCAACCGAGGATCGTTTCATTTCCATGGTCACAAACGGTTCGGCAACTTCGAGTTCCGCCAGCTGGGTGGAGGCCCAGGCGGGGCCGGCGACATCACCATTGCCAAGGCAATAGACGGGCCATTTTCCCAATTGTGCGTTTCCCGAAGCATTCAGCGGATAGACTCCCTCGGTTGCACCTTTGGGGATGCTGACCGTAGAAACGGTTCCAACACCTGGCGACCGAAATGGAAATTGCAGAGTGATCGGACCATCAAAACCTTCATCACGATGGACCAGTATTTTCAGATTGATCGAGCCTTCACGGACCAACGGCACTTTGGGTTGTACCATTTCCAATTTATAAGGAATCTTTTCAACGACCGCCATTGCCAGTCGATCCACGCTGCAACCGTAGTAACGGGCGTTATTGGGAGTACCCAAGGCAAAGTCTGCCATGTTACTGAATCCGCCGGTAATGTTTTTCGCTTCGTCGGCATGACGGCCTTTCAGGTCAACCAGCGCGCCCGAGAGTTCTGCCTCCTCGGTCGCTTCAAAAACGACCGGCATGGAGTTCAGGTTGGCGGCCATCGGTTTTGCGATCAGGGTGACCCCGGCTGGAAGATTGTCCTGCAGCAGTACTAATTCACCTCCGAAAGCGTATCGACTGGCGTTCACCAATGTCGCAAACCGGTTTCCTTTAGGCACTGCGATTTGTTGTCTCTGTTGGGAATACCGATCTATGCGCGGGATTACGAAGGTGACCGCAGGGCGGGGGGTGGTGATTTCTACGCGGTATACGAAATCCGCCTGTCCACGTTTCAAATGGTCTCTGACGACCAGAAAATAATCTCCGTCTTCAGGGGCCGTGAATCGGAGATAGCAGTCAGGCATTCGTGCGTCATCGTCTCCAACGACATTGGCTTTGGTTTTAGCATTGTAAATGTTAATGACCGGATCCAGTCCAGACTTGATGCGTCGCGCGTAGCAATGGACATCCCAAGCTTGTCCCTTTTTGGCTGAAAAGCGGTGGAAATCACTGTCGCCTGGAGTCTCGACAATTCCATTAAAGGCAATCGGCAGGGCCGTTGGAGCAACTTCGGTCCAAGTGTTGTTCGGTTCAGTCTCCATCGCATTCTCGAAATCGGATGGGCGGAACACGATCGGAGACGGTGTGATTCCTTGGTCGTCTGTGACAAACAGATCATCTCGAAAACTAGTTTGATCCTGGACCGTCAATTTTTGATTGATAGGGCCGGTCGGGTCGCCGATAAAGGAGACATCGATTTCTTTACCTTTCGGCCCACCGGCGGGATAGACAACGGTCGGTCGAGGAAAGGGACCGACATGCAGTCGGTACTGCGAACCACCGTTGCCACCATAGGAAGCTTCTCGGACGATCACATAGTAGTCGCCATCCTCAGGGATCGTAACAGAAATCAAACCATCCTGGTTGCCCAGGCTGGAATCGTCCGAAGATGCCAATTCAAAACGTTTGGCGTCGACCAGGGAAATAAATGAATCGAACATAATCCCCAGGCGGATTGCCTCGATCTCGATCGACAGTCTTTGGCCCTTGGTGCAAGTGACTGCGTAATAGTCGACATCTTCATTCTGAACAACACCCGTGATCGTAACGTTCTGTTCGATTTTCTGAGGCGCGTCGACGGAGTTGTTTGGCTCAGCTTCCGCAACAGCGGGAAGGGCGCCAACATAAAACGATCGATAATCCGAAATACCTCGTAAGGTTCGAACCTGTGCGACATGTTCTCCCAGCCGGCAGTCTGCTGCGACACGGATTTTGACATCGATGTTGTTGGCATCTACCTGGATGATTTCAAGGATCTCAACGCCGACCGGATCGTATAAAAAGACCTGCTGGGCATCGGCCAAGCGCGCTCCGGAGAACCGCAACGTGTGCTCGGCACCACGCTGAACACCACGTGGTGAAATTCCGTTCAATCGCGGTGAAGAAGCGATGATCGGCGAAGCGATGATCGGCGTAGCAACGAAGGAAAACAGAAAAATCGACAGTAGCAATAACCGACCGCAAAATCTTGGTACAGGCATTTTTTTTCAACTGTTTACTGGGGAATGTGGCTGTAAATGGGTACGCCTGAAGTCGTTGGATCAGGCCAGCAGGGCTGTTCGCACTTTTCCACCGTTGACGATTTCAATCGGCCGGTCACCCGGAGCCATCAGCTCCTTGTCCGCCACAATACCCATGCAGTGGTAGATTGTGGTCGCCCAGTCTTCGACGGTGAGGGGATCCGTTTCCGGTTCACTGGCAGTCGCGTTGGATTGACCGTAGACCAAACCGCGTTTAATACCGCCACCCGCCAGAACGGTACTGAAAACTTTGGGCCAATGATCACGGCCTGCGGTTGCATTGATTTTTGGAGTCCTGCCAAATTCACTGCACAAACAAACCATGGTTGAATCGAGTAGACCACGGGTTTCGAGATCTCCAATCAACGTCGCAAAGGCTTGGTCAAACGCGGGAACCTGGCTCTTCATTTGGCCATCAATGTTGTCGTGGTGGTCCCAACCGCCGTAGGTCAACGTGACGTAACGAACCCCCGCTTCAACCAGCCGACGTGCCAATAGCATTCGTGCCCCGGCAGTATTGCGCCCGTATTGATCACGGATCTTGGGATCTTCTTTTTCAATGTCAAAAGCTTCACGAGCTTTTTGAGAACTGACCAAGTTGTAGGCGCGATCGTAAAACGTGTCGACGGCGTCCATCGAATCCGACTGTTCACGTTTCTTGAAATGATCATTAACCATGTCCAGCATCTTGCGGCGCTTGTCAAATCTTTCAAAATTGACGTTGCCGGGTAACTGCAAATCTCGAACGCGGAAACCGTTTTGCGCGGGGTCCGATCCCAAGCTGAAACCGGCAAAAGAGGAACTCAGGTAACCGGTACCGGCAAAGGTATTCGGCTGATTGGGAATCATGACGTAGGGTGGCAAGTTGTTCCGGGGACCAAACTCGTGGGAAACAACACTGCCCATACTGGGAAACTGCAATGCAGGACTGGGCCGGTACCCGGTAAACATGTTGTGGGTCCCGCGTTCGTGAGCCGCTTCACCGTGCGTCATTCCGCGGATCACGGTCAGCTTATCCATGATTTTCGAAGTTTTCTGGAACATTTGACCAAAACGGACACCAGGGATGGTCGTTTCGATACTGCCCATCGGACCGCGGTACTCAAATGGGGCGTAAGGTTTTGGGTCGAATGACTCCTGGTGGGCCATTCCGCCGGGCAAAAAGATAAAGATGACGCTTTTCGCTTTGCCTTCCTTGCTCTCGTAATTTTTCTGGTCTGCCTGGGCCGATCGCAGCCGGAAGACGTCTGTTAGCGACAGTCCACAAGCGGCGCCAATCGTTAAAACATTTCTACGACTTAAACGGTGATCACGACAATTCATTTGATTCACTCCGAGGTCCCTACCGGATGTAGTTTTATTCAGACTACCATTATGGTCAAAAAAGGGTGTTTTTGAAGATACAGGAAGGGGTTTAATTGAGTGCAATGGCGTCAGTGAAAACGCCATAAGTGCATGTTTTCAAACGATTTAAGGTGTTTAAAAAAACGCCGATTAATTACTCTTATGGGTAGCTTTTATGCGATCTTTAAGAGTTGTAAAACGGATTTCAAGAAAACCGCACGATGGTCCGGTTGAATTGCTTGGCGAATGAGCGACGAAACAGGTCCTAGATCGGGTGTTTTAACGCAAGGAAATCAGCATGTTCATCTATTCGATTCGCTGCGAATTTGGCGGGGACGGCACTGATGGAGATGCCGATTTAGTCAACCGCTGGTTGGCCTGGATGCGGGCAACCCACATCCTGGAGGTTCTGCGATCCGGGGCACTCAGTGCCGAGTTGATACGTATTGATACTGAGCGTTCGTGCTTTGTAGTCAATTATCAGTTTGAATCGGCCATTACCTTTGCATCTTATGAAAGGGACCACGCGCCCAGGTTGCGCAACGACTCGCTCCGTGAATTTCCAAGCGAAGTCGGTTTGTCCTACTGGAGAACCTGCGGTGAAGTTGTCGAGCAGTTTCCGAAAAAAACCGAAGATTAGATCAGGTCTCGACCTAATTGGCTTGAATTATCGCGGGCAAGCCGGATTATACTAGTTACCAAAGTTGGCTCGTTCGATCTTTCACCGGGGATAATCGGCCAGTTGTCGGCCAGTTGTCGGCCTGGAGGATACAGGCCTTGATTTCCATGTCCTAATTTGTCGAGTATCAAAATCTTGAAATGGATTATCGGCTTGGTTTGCTTGTTTGGCGGCGCGGCGCTGATTGCTGCGATCGTTTGGTATTTGCCGTCTACACCAGTTGATCCTGATGTGGCCGAACTAAGCTATGAGAATGTCATCCAGCTACCTTCGCAATTGGGTGGGGCCTGGTCAGAGGTAGACAATCCCGGGCAGGATGGGTGGGATACCGAGGCATTTCAGGCAGAGGTGAAAAAACAACTTAAGCGGATAGGCAAGGAACTGTCTCATCCAAACCAGATTGCGGCAGACCATTTGAGTGGATTGGTTACCGAAGATTTTCGGTGTAGCGATTTACTGCCCAAGAATTTTCCAGTTGTTTTTCAGAACTCCGACTTGGTCGTAAAACGTTGGAAGGCTACTGATGTTGCCTTCAGCGAGGAGCGGCTTCCACTTGCCGGAATGGGTGGATTGGTGACGGCGCTGAAAGGCCTGGTCGCACCCTTTGAGGGGGGCGCGGACGAATCGGCACCGATTGAAAGTCAGTTCAAGATTTATCGCGTGACGCCAACGAGTGATGGGGTGACCGAAACGAGGCAATTTGTTTCACTGATTGGCCATAATGCCCAGGGACGAATCGAACAGCATTCGGATTGGATTGCACGTTGGGCGCTTCAAAGCGATGGCAAGCACCAGTTACTAGCGCTTGAGGCTGTTTCCATCGAACAAACGAGTGGCAAACGGCAGGAAGGCTTGTTTGTGGACGTGACGCAGTCTGTATTGCAAGGTTCGGGGGCGGAGGAAAATCAGTTCCTGCTCGGTCTGGACCATTGGTTTGAACGGATTCAGGACCAAAGATACTCTGCGTTTATCGGGATTTCTGGTGTCACGATCGGCGACGTTAACAACGATGGATTGGATGACATGTATGTTTGCCAGGAAACGGGTTTGCCAAACCGCCTGTTCCTGCAGCAAGAGGATGGCACGTTAAAGGATGTTTCAGAGGCCTGGGAAGTTAACTGGTTGCAAACCAGTCGTAGCTCATTGTTTGTCGACTTGGACAACGATGGGGATCAAGATCTGGTTGTGGCGATCATGGGTGGCGTCGTGTTGGCTGAGAACGACGGCAGTAAATATCATATCAAAAAGGTATTGCCTTCGTCGGATGACACGACTTCCATTTCGGCAGCAGATTATGACAACGACGGATGGTTGGACCTTTACGTCTGTGCGAATTTCAGCAATACAAGTTTGGGGAATGAGCTTCCCAGTGATTCAGCAGATTTCGTGATTCACGATGCCAACGATGGTGGCAGCAACAGCTTGTTTCACAATGGAATTAAAGACGGCAAATGGAATTTCCAGGACGTCACTCATGATGTCGGCTTGGACGCCAACAACCAAAAATACAGCTGGGCAGCAACCTGGGAAGATTATGACAATGACGGCGATCCCGATCTGTATGTTGCCAACGACTTTGGCCGCGACAATTTGTATCGCAATGATGTTGTCGACGGCAAAGTGCATTTCACCGATGTCGCAGAAGAGGCCAATGTTGAAAATGCCGCCAGTGGCATGTCGACATCATTTGGAGATTTCAATCGGGATGGGCTGATGGATATTTTCGTTAGCAACATGTACTCGTCCGCCGGCAACCGAATTGCATTCCAGGAACAATTTAAACCGGATGCTTCTTCGGAAGTCCGCAATCGTATGGCCAGGCTGGCCAGAGGTAATACCCTTTTGAAGAATCAGGGTGACGGGTCTTTTGAGGATGTGAGCGGTGCGTCGGGCGTCGAGATGGGTCGTTGGGCCTGGGGCTCACTGTTCTTTGATTTGAACAACGATGGCTGGGAAGATCTGATGGTTGCCAATGGGTTTGTCACCACTGACGACACGGGAGACTTGTGAAGTTTCTGGTGGCGACAGGTCGTGTCGAATGGACAAACAAAGCAGGGAGAACAGGTGACCGAAGCACTGAATACGGCTAATTCGGAATGGTCGCGCATGTTGCGAGAAGGGCGTTCTTTTAGTGGTCGGGAAAAGAACTGTGTCTTCATCAATACGGGTGGCAGCCCGCTTGCCAACGGGCGTTTTGCAGACATTTCCTCCATTAGCGGGTTGGATTTTGCGGATGATGGCCGAGCGATTGCCCTTGTTGATTGGGATCACGACGGTGATCTGGATATGTGGATTTCCAATCGTAGTTCGCCCCGCTTGCGGTTGATGCGAAACGAAGATGCAAGTGGTCATCATTTCGTTATGGTGCGGCTTGAGGGAAACGGGCAAACCACCAACAGGGATGGGATTGGTGCCCGAGTTGAATTGAAACTGGGCAGCGCCGATACCGACGAAGGGTCCGTCTCTGAGGGGCTCCGCTCAGTTCGAACACTGCGTGGAGGCGAGGGTTTTTTGGCCCAGTCCAGCAAGTGGCTACATTTCGGACTCGGGCCAGAACAAAAAGTTCTCTCGGTGACAGTCAACTGGCCGGGAGGAGAGGCTGAAACATTTACGGGCGTTCAGGCCGATGGCCGTTATCGATTGGTCCAAGGCAAAGGGGTTGCTGAAGCGGTCGATCAGGGAGAAAGGCACCTGAGTCTGTCTGCCAAGCAGCAGGTTCCGGCGCAAAGAACACAGGTTGCCAGGATCCCGATGGTTGATCTGCTGAGCGTTCCCGATAACGCTTTCATCGGTTTTGATGGCCAGAAACAACAATTGATGGACCGCCGTGGCAAACCTATGCTCGTGACGTTTTGGTCCAGTGACTGTCCGCACTGTCAAAAGGAACTCGACCAGTTGTCCACTGGTTTTGCAAAACTGCAGTCATCGGGAATCGAAGTCATTGCTCTTTCAATCGATGAATTGAGTGACGCGGAAGGCGGCGCCGACAAGGCTCGGCAGATGGTGCTGGATAACAAATATCCATTTGTGGTTGGCAAGGCGACACCCCAAATGGCGGCTGCCTTCCAGATCCTTCATAACCTGCAAATTGCCATCCATCGACAACTGCCTTTGCCGTCGAGTTTTCTGATTGATGAATATGGCCGGTTGGCTGTGATCTACAAAGGCCCGGTGTCGGTGGACCAGATATGTTCCGATGTGAATTACTCGCGGGATGCACGTGAAAAACGATTTGTTGAAGCGGCCTTGTTTCCCGGGCGTAACCTGAATCATCCACGTGTGGAAGAAATGGCTCAGAAGAAGGCCGTACGGCTTTCTTATCGTTTTGGGAATGATCTGCAACAGGCCGGCCGGCCTGATTTGGCAATGGTTCAATACCTCGATGCATTGCGGTTAAAACCTGATTTTGCCGAGGCTCACTACAACCTGGGTGTTGTTTGCCGGCAAATGAATTTGATTGACAAGGCCCTGGACTCGTTTCGGCAGGCAACGGAATGCAACCCTGGTTTTTCAGAAGCCCACAATGCATTGGGTGAGATGCTGGGTGCCAAGGGTCGTTTGCCAGAAGCCTTGGAGCAATTCAAGAAAGCGGTTGAACTGAACGATGAGAATCAGCTTGCCCGCGAAAATCTTGAAAAAGTTCGAGCGTTGATGGAGCAGCGCAGTCCATAAACGCCAGGCATGGGCTGTTAAACTTTAACGGTTAGCGAAGAATTGCTTGTCGCCGTGTCGAGGGTGTCTTGGTAACCTTTTCCCGTCTGGCAAGCGGTTCGCGACATGTCAGATTTTCCAATTTTGAGGGTCAACCCCGGTCGATAAAACCACTACCGACAACGCTGAATTGTATTTACTCACCGATGCGTGCCATTATGAAACTCCACGTTGTACTCTCGCTTGCTGTATCCCTTTCATTATTGGGCGGATCGTGGGTCTACGGACAAACGCCTATCCTGCCTGGAGATTCAAAACCTGACGCCAGCGGAGTTCAGGAGTCGTTGGGAGACGCACCTGGCGAGGTGCAGCAGGACGACAAGAAACCTCCTGTCACGGCCCTCGGAACCGAACTTGAGAATTGGCCATTGCAATCGATTGATCAAATCAGTCTCGATATTCGAGACACTTCAGAAGTGGTTCCCCGGGACCGTTCCGGGTTGTTAATAAATGAATCCAAATCCAACTGGAATGACTTTTATCCAACGGAAAAGGATTTTGCCTGGTGCGCACCCGATATTCGTTACCAGCCCCTCTATTGTCAGGATGTTGCGTTGGAGCGTTATGGGCAGGCATTCGGTAAAGCGGATGTTGAAGCGGCGCTCTCGGGTCTCCATTTTTTTGCCTCGGTCTGTACCTTGCCTTGCCAGGTTTTGAGAGATCACCCTTGCAGCTGCGACTATCCACTCGGCTACTGCAGGCCGGGAAATCCTGCGCCATGCACTTACCCAAGATACTTTTTTTGGTGTCGGTAACGGTGCCATTCCGATCGATGGTTTCTTCCAAGTTGCCGCTGAAACGCCATCCGCTTGTCCGGTTTTGAACAAAATTGGGTGTTGTGCCTCTGGAAATGACAATACGTAATTCGTAGGGTCGAGGATAATAACGACGTTGCAATCCGGCAAGCCATGCCACGGCATCCCCACGGTACACTGATGTCCGAATTCTCAGCAGTTGATCTTGTCTCTTTATCCGACCCGTCGGTGGAATTGGCGGCGCAGATTCTTGCCGCATCTCGGAAAAGGGAGTCCCGCCAAGAACGTTCCCAGTCGAGCTTAATGGCTCGAATGATGGACGATAGGGCGGGGAAAAAATTCACCATTGCGATGGCCGACCAGGTCCTGAGGATCAAGTTGCCTGGACGGGCAGCCGATCGAATGGACAGTCTGGTCAGAGAATATGGAGTGCCTAAATATTTTGGCTTGCTAGATCGTTTTGGTCTGTGGGCAGGGAATTTTCTAGCCGGTTTGTTTCCTGGCACTGTCATGCCAATGGTCAAATCCAAGGTTCGCTCCGAGTCTTCCAGCGTGATTATTCCAGCCGAGGCCATCCCGTTTGCCAAATACGTTCGTGAAAGAAACCAACAAGACATTCGGATTAACTTCAATCAGCTTGGCGAAGCCGTTCTGGGCGATGGTGAGGCGGCGCGACGACTGGATGCCTACCTGGATCGCCTGCAAGGCGATGAAATAGATTATGCCTCCGTAAAACTTTCATCGATTGTCAGTCAGATCAGTTTGACAGGATATGAAGATACGCTGGAAGCAATGAGGAACGAGTTGCGAAAGATCTACCGGGCTGCCATCAAGGGTGGCGCACCTGGCAATCCCAAGTTCGTTAATCTCGACATGGAGGAATATCGGGATCTGCATTTGACAGTCGATGTTTTTCAAAGGGTCTTGAACGAACCCGAATTTGAGACGTTAGAAGCGGGAATCGTTTTGCAGGCCTACCTGCCCGATTCCTTTGAGGTGCTTAAAACACTTACTCATTGGGCCAAGCAACGCCATCAACAAAGCGGTGCTGGCATCAAGATTCGGCTGGTGAAGGGCGCCAACCTGGCGATGGAGCAAGTGGAAGCCAGTTTGCGCGATTGGAACCAGGCACCGTATGATACCAAAGCGGATGTCGACGCGAACTACAAACGGATGTTGGAGTTTGCAACACGGCCCGAGAATGTCAAAGCGATTCGGGTAGGTGTCGCCAGTCACAACCTGTTTGACATTTCACTGGCAATGTTGCTTCGCTCCCAGAGGAACGTGGAAACGCGGGTTGAGTTTGAAATGCTGGAGGGAATGGCCAATGCCCAGGCGTTGGAGGTGCGGCAACGAACGGGTGGAATGATTGTTTACACGCCCGTTTGCTTGAACAAGGATTTTGAGTCGGCCGTCGCCTACCTGGTTCGTCGACTCGACGAAAACACGGCACCAGGCAGCTTTCTCGGTGACCTGTTTGCCTTGCAGCAGGGGAGTGAGGCCTGGGACGAACAGAGCGCCGGTTTCCAGCAGGCTTGCCGCCGCGCCGCTTCCGCCGAATTGGCCAATATCCCCAATCGATCGCAAAATCGCCTAACGGAGGAACCGCTACCCGAAGCTGCCGATCAGCCATTTAGGAATACTGCGGACACAGATTTTTCATTGCCCTCCAACCGTTCCTGGTGTCGCCAAATTCACCAGCAGTGGCAACCGGCAACCGTGGAGCCGGTGCCTATCCAGTTCGGTGGTCGGGAATTGATCCAAGATCGACTGACGGGTCGAGGTTCCGATCCCTCGCGACCGGGCCACTTGGCATACCAGTTCGCCCAGGGGACGAAAGACGATCTTGAAATTGCCTTGCAAACGGCTGTTGATGCACAGCGTGAATGGGAGTCCATGGGCAGTGCCCAGCACGGTGAAATTCTGCGTCGGGCGGCCGCCGTATTTGCCAAGCATCGGGGTGACACAATTGGCACGATGATGCTGGACGCTGGCAAGGCTGTTGTCGAGGCTGACGTCGAGATCAGCGAGGCGATTGATTTCGCGAATTACTATTCCAGATCACTGCAACAGGACGGCTGGTATGATGGTACAGAAATGAAGCCTTGCGGGATCGTCGTGGTGACACCCCCCTGGAACTTCCCTTATGCGATTCCTGCGGGAGGTGTCCTGGCGGCCTTGGCGGCCGGCAATTCGGTCATCCTAAAGCCGTCCCGCGAGTCGGTGTTAACTGCCTGGCGACTGG
>JABACA010000151.1 GCA_014237975.1 Mariniblastus sp.
TATATTGGCGAGATCCTGCCGGAAGTAAGCGAGACGGGTGCCACGGCGATCGACCTCTGGCCCAAGGTCCACGGAAACCAACGGGAGCAGCTGGACGACCTGGGTGAACAACGGTTTGCTGAGTTGCTCAAAAAAAACAACGTCCAACTCGGCTGTCTCACGCAATACAAACTGGGGCCCGTTGGTTTAAGCGACGAAATGAAATTGGCCAGTCGTTTCGGCTGTCGGACGATCGTCACCGGCGGCGGAGGACCCGCCGGGCTGCGGGGCGATCCTCTCAAGGTGGCCGTCAAAGGTTTCGTCGAAAAAATGAAACCGCACCTGGCTCAGGCCGAAGAATCGGGCGTGACGATCGCGATTGAAAATCATGGTAACGGCCTGTTCGAATCGGCCGATTCACTCAAATGGTTGGCGGAGTTGCGACCCAGCCAGCGACTTGGTGTTGCCTTGGCTCCCTATCATTTACCGCAAGATTCCGCACAGATCGCTTCGTTGGTCGTATCGCTGGGTGACACGATTGAAGTCTTTTACGCCTGGCAACATGGGGACGGCTGCCACCAACGCCTGCCCAAGGAACAGGAACTGCTCCAACTGCCTGGCCGCGGCCCGCTCGATTTCAAACCGATTCTCGCGGCCTTGAAAAAGATCAATTACTCCGGCTGGACCGAGATCTTTATGCACCCGGTTCCCCGTGGTATTCCAATCCTCGAGTCTGCCAGCCTCGTGAGCCAGGAAATCAATCGCAGCCGGGCCTACCTGGAACAGCAGTTATCCGAAATCCAGTAATCGCAAGATGTTATCTGTTGGCGGCACCAGGTCCAATCGGGTGTCCCGTTTAATCAATTAGAACCCAAATAATAGAGCTATCAATTGAACGGAAAACCAATGAATGATAAACATTCGAAAGACGGCCTGTTGATCGCGCAACTTTCTATCATCGCCGGTGTGATGTTTTCCCTATTGGGAATCATTATCTTTTGTGTGGCTTACAACATGCTAAAGCTAGATAATTCCATCGGTTTTGTCTCGGTCTTATCGTTTACTTTGCCGACCCTGATTGGTGGATTATTACTTATAGTAACGGGCAAGATTCTGCTGAACCTGACAAAGATCGTGTCGCGGGTCACCACCCACGAACCCGACCCTCAGGATGGCTGAATCCGGTCCGGGATAACCGATCATGCAACATGTGTCCGCGTCGATTCGTCAGCCACCATTCCAGCCCGCTGGATTAAAATCGCACGTCACATCTCATCCAGAGTTTTAGGTCTCTGTGGCCGATTAATCGGAAGGTTGGTTTGGAGCATCGCGGTGACCGGATCGACGAGGACCTGGGAAAAAAGCATTGGTGGTTTGAATGTAGTCCGTATACCCTGGCCGACGTTGATGGATATCTTTTTCCAACAAAGCGACGCCGGAAACCTTGATTAAAAAGAAGGACATCAAGGCCGGACTCAACAGCGTCCACCAGGCTCCCGCCGACAGGGCAACCAGGTAAACCCCCCACCAGACCATAAAATCTCCAAAGTAGTTAGGATGCCGTGTCAGGCCCCACAAACCTCGATCCATGACCTTCCCCTTGTTTTCAGGATCGGATTTAAACCGGGCCATTTGATAATCACCCACCGTTTCAAAAGCAAACCCAATCAACCAAACCAGAAACCCCAAGCCATCCAACAGCCCCAACGGTTCACCGGCTGCAGCGAACATGCCAGCCTGAACTGGCAAGGAGACAAACCACATGATGACGCCCTGCAACCAAAAAACGCTGAACAGGCTAAACCACCAGAAGCCGGCACCCCGCTTTTCGCGCATTGCGATGTAACGTCGATCTTCCCCCTTGCCTCGATTTCTAAGCGTCAGATAACCACTTAGACGAATGCCCCAAACGGCAATCATGATCAACAGCAACCAGACGCGAGAATCGAGAGATTCCACTAGCAGGCAAGACAACACTGCCAGCACAACAAAACCGGCACCCCAGAAGGGATCTACGATCGAAGCGTCTTTGCGAATAACACTGATGTTCCATAACAGCGTCATCATCCCAAGAGCAACCGCCAGATTAATCAGAGTCAACAGACCGAAACTCATTCAACAAAATCCTCTGATAACAAACAAAACACCGACTCGATTCCGCTTAATGAATTCTAAGTCCAGCCTGATTTGGATTCAAATAACTTGTTGTCCGGGTTGAAAAACACAAAACCAACCCATTTTCACAAGCGAACATCGACACCCGCGCATAAAAAAACCGCAAAGACGAAAACGTACAATGCGGCGATTATGAGATACTCCAGCAAGACGTAGCGATGGGAGCTACTGGGAGACAGGCGAAAATCGGACGTGCTAAGCACTAGCCACTAATGACTCTGGCCTACCCAAAAAAATGGTCCCTCAGCCGTATGTTACCGGAGATATCTAACTCATTTTAAACCGTGGGTATACGGTCTTTATTAACTATACCTCAAAACGCAATTGCGGTTCAACTCAATTAAACTTTTCTGTTTATCGGCAGCACGAACGCCCAATATTTGCATTAACTAGGAAAAAAAAATGACTCGGTTCATTCCCGACACTCATGCCTTCCATAATATTTAAACGGGCCGCTTTATAGACCAATGAACTTTGGGCGTCCAGAGCATTACCCGCCCCATTCCGTTACCTGCAATACAGATCAACGACCAGGGAGGGTTGGTTGACTTCGAGAAACCGGGCCAAATTCAGCAGCTCCAAACGTCACAGGAACCTTCAGGCCATTCTTCAGGAATCTTCTTGTTTGGCACTGACCTCGAGAATCACACTATTCCATTCTGTGTTCGGTGTGGAATATTCCTTCAGCTTGGCTACCTCGATGCCACGGGTTAAATTCGCTTCCGTCGCCTCCTCCAATTCCTCCGGCCACTTGGGTCCCTTGATCGCAAGCAACCGACCAACCGACGGCCAGTGGTCTTCGAACCAGCGACAGATCTTGATCAGAGGGCCAACCGCCCTGGCAATCGTCACATCAAACCGGAAGTCCTCCAGGACCGTTTCGGCCCGCTCGTTGTAAATCTCGACATCCAATTCAAGAGCACTGGCAAATTCTCCCAGGGCGGCTGCTTTCTTGCCCACCGATTCCGTCAGCGTCAGTTTCAGATCGGGCCGCAAAATGGCCAACAACAGGCCGGGCACACCACCACCCGAACCCACGTCGAGAACCAAAGATCCAGATGGAATCAAGGGTGACAGTTGCAGTGTATCCATCAAGTCACGTGACACGAACTGATCCCAGGTCGTATGCCTGGTCAGGTTCATCTGCTCGTTCTTGACCCACAAAAGGACACAGTATTGACGAACCTTGTTCAAACAGGCATCGTCTGACAACTCGACCGTTTTTGTGAGACCAAACTTGGCAATCGCCGCTTTAATATCTTCCATGCGTTGGGAATTTCAAAACCTGTATCAAGTAAACAGAAAGCTTAGACATTGGGCAACGATACCATCCGGGTCTTGTGGCAACGGTGGTTTCGCCAAAAAGAAACGGGTGACATGAAAAAATATCGGCGCCGCAAAACAAACCGAGTCAATTCGATCCAGCACACCTGCATGCCCCGTTACCAGGGTGCCATAGTCTTTGATACCTCGATCCCTTTTGATTGCCGACATCGTCATGCTGCCCGACGATGCCATCACACTGATCAGAACCGCCATAAAGCCAGCACCGTACCATGTGAATGGTGTCACGCCCGGCAACAGCAATTGAACCAAAATGCCTACCACCGCCGTGCTGCAAATGGTTCCAATCAGCCCTTCCCAGGTTTTCGTCGGATTGATGGCGGCGGCGATCACATAGCGACCAAACAAACGATCCCAGACAAAATGCAGCGTATCACTGACCTGTACCATCACGATAAAGAAGAAGAGCAGACCGGTTGGCTTGCCGCCCCACGATTCCTTGACACCTGTCGCGTCGTTAAAAGTCTCCAAATCGAGATATAGCAGCGCCGGGGCATGACTCAACGCGTAAACACAGATCAACAGGCCAAACTGGATTTTAGCTGACCGCTCCAGGAACCGTTTATGATCCCCCGTAAATGCAATTCTGGCGGGGATAAACAGCGAGGCGTAAACCGGAATGACAATCGTGTAAAAGTTATACAGGTCCAAGCCAACCAGAATGTACTGCAGCGGTGTGAACAGAAAAAACACCCAGAACAGTGTTCTGTGATCCGCCCGGCGAGTCGGTGTCATCGTAATGAACTCGCGCAATGCCCAGAACGAGAGAACTCCAAAGAAAATGACCGTCACGACCTTGCTCATGCATAGTGCCACCACCAGCATCACGCAGATGGTCAACCAGGCACCCACGCGACGATTGAACGTTCGTATGATTGCCTTGTCAAAATTGGACTCTGGTTGGCGACGCAATATTTGTCCGGCAATGAACAATGCACCCAGCACGACAAACACAATCAATATCAAAATGATTGTGGCCCAGTCGAGCGAATCGAAATCAAAAAAGGAATCTAGCACTTGGCTTCTTATCGTTCTTTCAGGTTAAGCACAGCTTGCCGCGCTCGCGTCAGGAAATCATTCTTTCCTTCTCCGGCTTCCAGCCAGATCGGAGGACCAATCGAAATACAACTGAGCAGCGGAACGGGTAAAAACTCACCTTTGGGCATGACTCGATTCAGGTTATCAAAATAAACAGGAACCAGTTCTAAATCGGGCCGCTTCTTGCCTAAATAATACAAACCACTTTTAAAGTCGCGCAGCTCCCCCGTGGGATTCCGCCCACCCTCGGGAAATACGATCAGCGAGTATTTGTTACTGATCTCGCGGATCATCATATCAATTGGGCTATTGTGAACTTTGATCTTGGTTCGATCAATCAACAGCGCGTTAAAAACGGTCGCCATGTATCGCCGCACGGGCCCCGCTTGCCAATAATCAGCAGCCGCCACCGGCCGCGTTAAATTTCGTAGCGGCTTGGGTAACGAAGCCCATAAAACCAAGGCATCGAGGTGACTGGTATGATTTGCAAAATAAACTCGCTGGCAGATGTCCGGCTCGCATTCGACCCAGCGCACAGTGGCCCCACTCAGGATTTTGGCCAAATTCGCTAAAAAAGGTACGGTGATCTGTTTCATGTAACTATCGATCTGGCCGCGCGCCAGTGCCGTCGTCCAAAGCCGTTTCAAACGGGTCACGCAATGACCGGGGATCATGATAGTTGAAACAGCGATTCTCGCCGATATGAAATGCCGCTTGCGGTGCTGATAATCGACAAATGACCGGCTAAGATCATGAAAAACCGGCTTGTATTGCTGTGGATGGGCCCCGGTCTTCTCCCAGCAACCTGGCGACAGACAACGGCCATTATTTTGGGAGCCGGACAAATCCAAAAACGGGTCGGCCCGAATCAAAGGTGCGGGACCTTTGTTATTCCGGGCTCGACCCGCCATGTGTGTAATCACCTTGCCCCGCGCCAAAGCGACGGCGCGCGATTACACCCACTAATGAACTGTCGCCATCCCAAAAAGTTTCGAAAATTGCTGATTGGTTTCAAATTCGGTTGCTGGCCCGGCGACCATAAATTGGCTCCTTAACAAGGGCTCCACGCAAGCGGTCATTTTTTTCACCCCATCCATCCCCAATTCCCCCAGCTCACGACTCCTTGCTCCCGTAAAGTTGGCGGTAAATGAAGCCAGAAGCGCTGAAAAACAATGACAGATCGGTTAAAACGTTGACAGTAGTTTTGTTTACTCGATACAAGGATGCCCATGTCCAAGGCCTTTATTGCAATCGACCTCGGGGCAGAATCTGGCCGAGTCATCGTGGTGACGCTCAACGAGGGCCAGGTTGAATTTAGCGAAGTCCATCGCTTTCCGAATTCGGTCATCCACTTGCCCAGTGGTTTGCATTGGAACATTCCGGAACTTTGGCGTGAAATTGTTGAAGGCTTGAAGCGGGCTGCCGACTGGTGCGCCGCCTCATCCCATCAACCTGTCTCGGTGGGTGCGGATACCTGGGGGGTCGACTGGTCGCTAGTATCGACCAGTGGCGAACTGTGCGGATTGCCCCATGCCTACCGCGACGCACGAAACGGAGCTGCCTTTGACCGAGTGGTTCAACAACTCGGGATGGAACAGATCTACCAGGCGACCGGCATTCAACTGATGCAGATCAACTCGCTGTATTCGCTCAATGCGCAGTTTGTTGCCGATCCCACGTTGGTCCAAAATGCAGATCGACTGATGTTCATCCCCGACCTGTTGCACTACTGGCTGAGTGGCCAATCGAGTTGCGAGCACACGATTGCCTCAACCAGTCAGATGCTCAATGTGCACACGGGAGAATGGGCCGTTGAAATATTAGAAGGTTTGGGGATGCCTACCCACATTTGCAAGCCGGTGACACAACCCGCCACGAGCCTGGGGCCGATTCTGCCGGAACTGGCTGAACAGACCGGGTTACCCGCTACGGTACAGGTTGTTTTACCACCTTCGCACGACACGGCGGCAGCGGTCGCCGCCGTTCCGGCTGAACCCGGTTCAAACTGGCTCTACATTTCAAGTGGGACCTGGTCGCTGCTGGGAGCCGAACTGACCGATCCCTGTGTTTCGGCGGCTGCCCAGAGTGCCATGTTCACCAACGAGGTCGGTGTCAATGGAACCATTCGTTTCCTGAAAAATATTGCCGGGCTCTGGTTAGTCCAACAATGCCGGGCGGACCTGAATGAGAACAACCAGGAATTCAGTTATGCCGAACTGACCGAGGCTGCAGAAAAGAGCCAGCCTTTTCGCACGCTACTCAACCCACAATTCCCACCGTTGTCCCTGCCCGGCGGGATGCTCGACAAAATCAACATCTACGCTCGAGGCACGGGCCAAGCTGAATGTCAAAACCCGGGTCAATTCATCCGCTGTTGCCTGGAAAGTTTGGCGATGGCATACCGCCACAACGTGGAATTGCTGGAATCCGTTCTGAACCGGAAATTTGAATGTATCCACGTAGTGGGAGGGGGCGGCAGAAACAGCCTGCTGAACCAACTGACGGCCGATGTGGTTGGCAAACGCGTGGTCGTCGGTCCGTTTGAAGCAACGGCTGTCGGCAATGGACTGGTGCAGGCGATGGCCTGTGGCGAGATTGCCAACCTGTCTGAATTACGTCAAGTGGTTCGCCATTCGTTCGAGCTGGAAACGTATCAGCCGAATTCAAGCGACACGATTCAATCGACGTACGAACGCTATTGCCAGTTACCTGTCGATCCTGCTGAAACCTAAGCAAGCTGAACCACCATGAATTGTCCGGCCGTTCGGCTGAATGAAGCCAGCGAACTTAAACGCAGATTCATTCACTCTCTGAACCACTGTCGTCAGGCAGCTCAACCACACCGTTATTCCCACTGTTTGATTTGCCAAATCTCAAGATAAAAATCGTCCCGATCACCCCGGCAATCACCACGGACCAGGCGAGCCAGCCAAATCCCTTCTCAAAATAACCGAGTAACAGACAACTCAAAGCGATACTGGTCCACATCAGCAAGATCGCGATCACGCGAGCCCGCAAAGACATAGCACTTGTTCCATCGAGATAAGGCAAATAACGTGCAAAAAAGCGGTTGCGAATCAGACGCTTCTCAAGTCGAGGACTGCTCTTGGTCAAAAAGAGGGAGGCGAGCAATAACGGCCCGACTGTCGGAATACCAGGTAATACAACACCCACTGCGGCGACGCCTACCATGACGATTCCGAGTACCGCCATCAACGATCGTTTCAGCAAACTCGAAGTTGGAACCGGCAAAGGCTCGGCCTGTGGTTGAGGTTGGTTGGTTGTGGGCCGTTGCATCGGGGACCATTCCAAGTAAGAGTGATTCGCACATTCTACCAAAAACCAGCCGCCCGCGAATGCAACTTGACCAACCTGTTTTGAGCAAAACGGCAGCCGGCTTGTTTGGTCAGGGGGAATCCAACACGATCAGCAGGCAGCATTAGCCAAACGCCAATCTACAACTTCAACAGGATCCCGGCTGCGGATCGTTGCGGATCGGCATTGTCGAACAACATTCCGTTGCCGGAACCGATCAGCGCAAAAAAAAAGCAGCCTGAATTTCAGGCTGCTTGCTATCAACAAAAAACAACCGGTTAAGAACCGTCCGATTTCAGGTCGAAATTGAAGACATTGTCACCATCACTGGTAACGCTGGCCCTCAACTTGCTCTTATCACCCCGGTAGGCAGAGGGTACTGTCTCTGCGTTCCCCCCACCTTCGCCATCGCCATCGCCATCGCCATCGCCTTCGCCATCGCCATCGCCATCGCCATCGCCATCGCCATCGCCATCGGCATCGGCAAAGGTTGAAACGGTCACAATAAATTCACCTACGGGACATCCCCGGGTGTCACGGACAACCATGTTGTAGTTTCCTTCATCATCGGTAAAACCGATCGCACCCCGGGCAGGAGCACCCTCACCTGATTGTGCAGGTTCAAAATTGACGGTGGCATTACTGAGTGGTTGACCGTCCATCGTTATCTTACCCGTCGTCGAGTAGTAAGGACCACCCTCGGAACTTCCACAACCGGCCAACGAAGTAAATGCCAGCGCAAATGCCATCAGCAGGGCAAAACCATAATCTATTTTGAAAATCATTTTCATTAATTTTTCAAGGTTAAAATTTTCCATGGATGGAAATGTCTACAACGACCAACAGCGACTAAAAATCGCCGTAATCAATAACTCGATTATCATCAATGGCAGTCAACTGCTCATAGACAGAGTTAAATTGGCCATTTGAATTTGATTGAATTGTCTCTTTGACAAATTGGACAGATCCATCACAAAAACCTGCATTCACACCTGACGGGTGTCGACTGGAGGCTCCGAGTTTCTTATGCCAGTCTTGGGATTCATTAATTTTAGCCTTAGCGGTAAAGCAGACGTCCGCGATCCCTCTATGACGGTTATAACCCGTCGCTACCCCAGTAGCGGCTTCGTAGTCAAAACCTGTACCCCGACTGAAATAGATATTGGCCGCGTCATGACCATTGTTCTTCAACCAATTATGGGCCGTGGGCTGCACATAACCGTTCCCGTATATCCGTTCACTGATCAAAATGGTATTGGATGAACCATCCTGGTTGTAAATCTCGGGGAATCGGGTTGTAGGATTGGTTTTTGAAACACCGTTGAAAGGGCCTGTTTGCTTTTCGTCATTACCCAGGCCAGAACCGCCGTTCAATCCGTCGGCACTTCGCCAGGCGGAATAACCGTGACTGTTACATCCGACGTAATTCGAAATGGCCGGGGCCACACCGTGAGCTTTACGCTTTTCGTTGAAAGGCGATGGGGGATTGTCCGAGGGACAGACAAACACGGGCAGCTGAGTTTGCACCAGATCTTTCCAAGCGTTAGCTCCAATAGCACTCCTCAAAGCGTTGGGGGATGCATATTTAGTTGGATTGAGTTGATCTAGTAAATTGCCTTGTTCCACATCTCTTAAAATGAACGTACCCCAACTCCAACAAGTTCTGTTTCCCCATTCATTGGTATCGCCAGCTGAATCTTCCCACGCATTGCGAATCCCGGGAGGGAGTGCTTCTTTGGTGCCACGTCCAATGTAATTATGAACTGCCAACGTAAGATTTTTAATATTATTGGCACAAGTAGATCGCCTGGCCGCTTCTCGAACCTGTTGAACGGCCGGCAGCAGCATACCAATCAAGATGCCAATAATGGCAATCACGACCAGCAATTCGACCAGCGTAAATCCCTTACTCGTTGAGGAATATTTCATTGATTTCTCCTAACAAAAAAATAATAAAGTCAGGGCAGACGCGCTATCAAAAAGCGGATGCAAAAAGCGGATGCAAAAAACCGCGGCGATTGGACGTAACGTGGACCCATGGTTTCTAAAAAAAGCGGGGAGGGGGTAATGCGATCCCTAACCCGGCTAATGCGGGCAGAGATCGCACATAGTTATATTATCACATATCTCTTGCGTTTTGCCAATAAAAAACCGCAAAAGACGGTGTTGTCATTTGGCGACAATTTGGTGTATTACCGGTGCGCCACAGGTTGTTTGGTAACGAATTTTCAGGATTTTCCTTTATCGGCACCCGCTTTTCCACCCGCTTTGCCACCCGCTTTGCCTTTTTTCTGCTTCGACTTGAGGGCCGCTTTCTGATCATCGGTCAACAGGGCCGTGATCTTTTTTCGCAGTTCGGCCGTTGCTTTGTTCTGCTTTTGCTTCAGGGCGGCAAATTCTTTGGCGGCGGCATCGTCCATGCCGACCGCTTCATTCGCCTTGGCCGTCGCGTCTTTGCCCGTCAATCCATCGGCGCGAGCCTGCTTCATGACTTCGTTACGTTTCTGGCGCTGCTCTTTGGTGAACATGCCTTCGACCTGCTTTTGAATCGCCACGACGTCTTTCATTCCATCGGCTAGGATTTTCTTGGCCGCAGCCGTTTGCTCAGCGGTCAAGTTGGCAGCGGAGAAGTTACTCATCAACTGCTTGGTCATTCGATTCTGTGGCCCGTTCTTCTTTGTTTTCTTTTTGTTTTCATCCTGGGCAAAAACACCGGTAGAAAGAACGGCTGACAATACGACGGCTACAATCATATGACGTGACATAGGGTCTCCAATAATGTTGAGGCTTTGCGTGTGAGTGTTGATTTAATTAATTCAAAACGATTATCCGCAAGATTTTCGAGTCTTAAACATAATCGACAAGCGTTCGAATGCAATCAAAAACCGAATAGTAGGGAAATACGAAGGGAAATAGTGGGGCCAGCCGGTGCGAGTCGCAAGAAGGTTGATCTAGCGGATGATTGACAAATTGGGTCCAGGTCTTAGTTGCCCCCTGGCCCGTGGACTGCCAGCCAGCTTC
>JABACA010000152.1:0-8054 GCA_014237975.1 Mariniblastus sp.
GTATGGACGACCTGCGCGAATACATGAGAGTCGAGACCGGCAAATGGGCCACTCGGTTTAGCTAACATCGCCAATTGATCGTCCTTGGCGGCGTCCTTCCATTGCTTGACTTGACCGCCGGAAAGTTCGACATTGTCCAGTTGGTCATGGGCGTCGACGATCAGTTTTTCCCGTGCCGCTTCGATCGATTCCCAGGCGGTCCAATCGGCTTGATTGTCGGGGGCTTTGACCACCGTGCCGTATTCGTATGCGTTGCGATCCATGGCCGGTTCGGCCGTGCTGTTAAAGAAGGCCATCAATCGGTAGTAGTCCTCCTGCTGGATCGGATCATATTTGTGGGTATGACATCGTGCGCAGGTGAGCGACATGCCGAGAAAAACGGTCCCCAACGTCTCGACTCGGTCAAAATTGTTTTTCGCTTGAAACTCCGCCGGGATAGCGCCCCCTTCACCCGTCGTCGGATTGAGACGGACGAACCCGGTTGCCACCAATTGTTGCAAGCTTGGATCGGGCAACAGATCGCCGGCCAATTGCCAAGTGATAAAATCATCCAGCGGCAAATTGTCGTTGTAGGCCTTGACTACCCAGTCCCGGTACGGGTAGATGCCGCGACGATTATCCAGATGCAGTCCGTGGGTATCACCATACCGAACGGCGTCCAACCAATACCTGGCCTGGTGTTCGCCGAATCGGGGGCTGGCCAACAATTCATCGACCAAATTCGAATACGCATCGGCCTGTTGATCGTTCAGAAACCTGGCGAGCAATTCTGGTTCCGGTGGCAGTCCGGTCAATACGAACGCGACCCGGCGAGCCACGGTTTCGCGATCGGCCGGCTCGGAAAAATCGATGCCCTTCCGTTTAAGTTGTTTTTCCACGAACCCGTCAATCGAGTTAAGACGGTCTTGAACTTGTTCCGTTTTGATCGGTGGAACCAAGGCCCAGTGTTCGCTGTACTGGCCACCCTGCTTGACCCAGCGTGTCAACAGGTCCCGCTCGTTGGTGGTCAGTTGACGGTTTGAATCTTCTGGCGGCATCGGGTCGTCGTCGGAGTGAATCCGCCGCAGCATCTCGCTTTCACCGGGAGCCGCGACGTTGATGGCATGAGTTCCGCCCAAGTCGGCGGTCGCACCCGCGTACGAATCGAGGCGAACCAGGCTGTCGTCTTTGGCATCCGGACCATGGCAAACGAAACATTTGCTGGACAGGATCGGCAGGATCTGTCGCGAGAAGCTGATCGGTTCGGCTTGCTGCGCTAGCACCGCCGAGGGAAACAGGATCAAGGCCAAACCAACTTGAAAAACTTGTTTCATGACAGACCAGGTTTATTCCTTCTCCGTGTTTTTCAACGGCAACACCTTGACGTTTTTGTACCAAACCTTGTGGCCGTGATCTTGAAATCCAAGTTGGCCACTGCGAGCGAAATCCTTGACCGCGCGAGGTTTCTTTTTCAGTTTGTACTTGTGCTTCGCTCCATCGGGACACATTCCAGCCTGGTCGAATTGGTCACAGTTGATGGCACAAACGTCTTGACCGTTGACTTTGACGGAAATGTCCGGGCCATCGCATCGGACTTCGACCGTGTTCCACTCGCCGGTCGGGTTGCCGGCGTTCTTGGTCGTGGTGGCCAAGTCGTAGATAGCGCCGAACTGGTGTTTGCCAGTCTTGTCGCCACTCATGACCTGGACCTCAAAGCCGGTATGGACCGGGTTCTTGGGATCTTCCACGCGGAAAAAGATTCCCGAGTTGCACTTTGGATCATCCCATTTGACGTCGCACTTGAGCACAAAGTTATCGAACGATTTTTCGTGCAACACGATGTAACCACCCGATTTGTAAGGAACCAGCGCGCCATTCTCGATCGGCGCTGCGATCGGCTTGCCGTTGTTGCATTTCCAACCGGTCAAATCCGAACCATTAAACAGGAGTTGCCAGCCCTCTTTCTTTTCCTCCGCCGTCAGCACATTGTCGTCGCCGATGGCCAACGTCGAGAACAACAGCGGGGCTACCAGGGCCAAGGTGATCAGAAAACGTCGTTTCATCGGTATCTCCGGAGTTAATTGGAATCAGTGAGATTTATTCTAACACGATTTCTGCAGGGGGAAATGGAAACAGCCGACTGGAATGGACGGTTTCGGCCCTCGCTTGGTTGGTTGTGTGATTCTGTTGTTATTTGCGGTCGAATTTTGCGCCAAAGGGCAAATCGGTGGTGCTGTCGGTCGGGTTTATGCTGTTTCGATCGGGATTCTCAGTCCAACACGACAGTAACGTTGATGCACGTTGCAGTTGCGGATAAATCATTCGACAATAAGATCTCAACCTGCCATAGCGGGCAGGTGCTGATAGATTCCTGCAATCAACAGGGCGTTTTTTAAATGAAGGCCGCCCGACCACGAACGGAAGACTCGCTGTGAATGTCCCTAAAGAACCCCACCGTATTAACCGGATCGGCTGGCTGCGGGCCGCCGTGTTGGGCGCCAACGATGGCATTGTTTCCACAGCCAGCCTCGTGGTTGGGGTCGCCTCGGCCGAGGCCAGTCACAACAGCATTATGATTGCCGGCGTGGCTGGATTGGTAGCGGGCGGCATGTCGATGGCCGCCGGTGAATACGTCTCTGTCAGTTCGCAAGCGGATACGGAAAAGGCCGAACTGGCTCGAGAGCGGGAGGAATTGGCAGCCGACGCCGAAGGGGAACTGGCCGAGTTGGCCGGCATTTACGTGGCGCGCGGTTTGGAAAAAGGATTAGCGGAGCAAGTGGCCCAACAACTAACCCAGCACGATGCCTTGGCGGCCCACGCGAGGGACGAGTTGGGCATTTCGGAAACGATGGCAGCCCGACCGACTCAGGCTGCCTTCGCCTCGGCCGTCACGTTTGCGGGTGGTGCCGGGCTTCCCCTGTTGGCGGCGTTTTTATCACCCGTCAACTTGGTGGCGATGGTCGTCTCGTTGACCTCACTCGGTTTTCTGGCTCTGCTCGGTTGGCTGTCTGCCTGGGTGGGCGGTGCACCGGCAGGCCGGGCCGTTATGCGTGTAACGTTTTGGGGAGCCTTGGCCATGGCCGCCACCGCCGGTATCGGCAGGTTGTTCGGAGTTGCCATGTAGGTCCTCTCCGTAATACCCGCCAGTGCACTGCCGGGTATCGAGTGGCCGGCTGCTCTGTTTCGGTCGCTACCGTCCCGTAGCTGTTCAGCATGCCGATTAGTAGGCCAGCAATTCACCGTGCAGGATGCTACTGCCGTATCGGACGCCCTGTTCCACGTCCACCGTGACCGATACCGTTTTCCCGGAAAACTTGGCCACGTTCCCCAGAAAGGAAATCATTTGGATGTCGACAACTTTCTTCTCTGGGTTCCACTGTTCCGATTCAAATAAACCCCGATTGTCGTTCCAGGTAATGGCCCTTTCGAGCGTTTCCAGAACGACCCCCTCGGCATCGCTGACCACAATTTGACAGGGGATGTCAAAGTGACCGCGAATCAAGGGAGCGAGTTCAGGCGTAATGAGGCTGGGATCAGCGATCGCTTCTTCAGGTGACGGGTAATACCCTTTGGCCGTCTCTTCCAAAAATTCGAATGAGGGTGTGGTCAATTCAAGTTTCAAATACAGCCCCAATTTGCCATTTTCAACCAGCACGCCATCGAGTCGAGTGGGACCGGAAAGATTGAGCGGGACCGAAAATCTTGCTTGAGTCTCGAGTGCCTGAAACATCGGTTCGATCGTTCCGAAATCCACTGAGATGGGTATTTCGGGGACAACTGCCGAACCTAACTGTTTTGAACCTTGAAGGTTCCAGACCAGGATGGCGACGGCGCCAACCGCCAGTAAAAGCAGGCCGAGGCCGCCCAGGATCAATGTTGCTCCCGGGAACTTGGCAGGCCGCCTTGTGGCAGTGGTGCGAGTCGTTCCGCCCCCAGGAACGAGAGGCAGTTCGCGCAGCGCCTCGGCGATTTCAATGGCGGAGGTGTATCTTTGGGACGGATCTTTGGCCAGGCAGCGGCGACAAATTTCGTCGATTCCAAGCGGCAATGTCGGTTCCCATGAGGTGGGGGAGGTGGGTTCGACGGAATCGACTTGCTGCATTAGTTCAAAAAGCGTGTTGGCGGCAAACGGTTTTCGATCGGTTACCAGTTCGTAGAGCACTACGCCAATCGCATAAATATCCGAGCGTGGGCCGAACTCGGCCTGATGGCCAAGCAGTTGTTCGGGTGCCATATATTGAGGCGTACCAATCAAATTCTCACCCGTAATTGCCGTTCGAAGGCCGTCAAATTCCTTGGCGAGACCAAAGTCAATAATTTGAACGCAGCCATCTTGATCCACCAGGATGTTAGCCGGTTTTAAATCACGATGGATAATACCCCGTTGGTGGGCGTAATCGATTCCCTCACATAATTGAATCAATACGGAAACGATATCCGCCAGGTCAGTGGCCCGCATCTGGGTCCAGGTGTCGAGAGTCACACCTTCGAAATAATTCATCGTGAAATAGTGGAGTGTCTCAACCTGGTCGACCTCGTAAATCGAAACAATGTTGGTGTGCTCCAAAGCTGCCACGGCGCGGGCTTCACGTTTAAACCGTTTGATCTCAACGTCGGTCGCCAAATGCCCCGAGATAATCACCTTGAGGGCAACCACCCGATCGAGATCGTGTTGGCGAGCTTTAAAAATAACCCCCATCCCGCCGCGGGCAATTTCTTCGAGTATCTCGAATTTGCCAAAACCTTCCCCGGCCTGTAAACCGAGGTTGGCCTTGCCGACTGCCTGTTTCGAGTCTGCTGAGGTGGCAGAAACATTGAGGGTCTCCTCCCTCAGAACACCAATGATCGTGTTGGAGTGTTCTGGATGACGTTCCAAGTAATCTTTTAGCTGCAAACGCATCTCGGATTCCGACAGGTGGTGACGAGTCAATGCCAGCAATTCCCGGATTAGCTTGGGACGTTGTTCCAGGTCGACTTTATCGAGGTAGTTTTCCAGTTGGGGAATTTCATCCTGACCGAGTTGTTTCTCGAAGGCATCGCATAAGTCATCCATGTTCCGAATCGCGCGCAGTTGTTGGGCAACGGATGGATCTCTGTTTTCATTCATTAGAACGGTCCACTGGGAATTGCGCTGGTTGGCTATTCATAAGGTGTGAGTTCATAGGATGATTGTTTGAGAGAAAAACCCAAGGACTCTCGCTACACGTTTCAGGAGTAGCGAGAGCGGGGGGATTCTAATCACTGCCAGGAATCAGGCTACCATTAAAACGGGTTGGCCACCGAACTTTTTAACCAGATCCGAATGTAGTCCCGCTGGTTTCCCTTCTCATTCCAAAGACCAATCGGATTTTCGTTAAGCAGTTCGGTAGAGGATACCTCATCGCGGTACGAGTAAAGCACATTACCGGAGGAATCCAGAATTCTGACTTTTGCCAGGTGATAGTAGGCATCTTCAAAAAATCCGTAATTCAGCCAAAATTCTTTGGGAATGTCGGCTTCGGTTAACCAGTAAAAATATCGGATGCCGCCATAAGCCGGTAGTGCGGTGTCTCCCGTCGTGGTGCGCTTCAGAGTTACCCACCCGCCAGTAGGTCGCTCGGCCTGGATTTCAATCAATTCATTCGCTGCCGTCGTAAATCCTGCAAAGCGGCGCTGAGTGGAAGTGGTTGTCTCAAAATCGAGGGGTGTTACGGCACAACCGCTAAAACAAACTGTCGCCAAAACTCCCAGGGCGATCATGCATCCTGCGGCTTTTTTTTGAAAAGAACTCAACATTTTTCGTCTCCAGATAAGAAAGAGGTTTCGTGTTACCTACTAGCTCTTCGAGAACGGGCGCGGGAATGCGACAAGCCGCAGGCAAAATCTTCCGAAAATTCGAAATGTCGGACCGGTTAAAGGCTGGAAGATTCCAAAACCAACCGAATCCGTTCGATTTTACGGTCGACGGTCCGTGTTGACACGTCGAGTACCTTGGCGATGGCAGGGTTCGATTCGCCCGCCAACCTGCCCAACAATATTTGAGTGAGTGTACCCGTGGGGTCTTCCTGGTCGAGCAGGAATAAAAAATGGTCGAGCAGTTCCGACGCCTCTCGATTTTCCAGTTGTTGTTGATCCCGAAATGGATCGGCAACGGGCTGGTTTTCGCCGTCTGTCAAAGCAACGCGGCGAAGATGCCCACCTCTTTTTTGGCGCGTTTCTTTGCGAAAGTGGTCGATCGCTTTGTTTTTGGTCAGGTTCAGCAGGATCGCCCAGAATTGCTCTCGGTCCGATATATCGGCCATGTTGCCGCGTTGGAATTGATTACAGACATGGTTAAAAACGCTTTGCGCGATAAATTCCGGATCGACGAGTGCCGTCTTGTATTGACACTGTCTTTGAGCGGCCATCACCAGTTGAGTCCAGTACTTTGCCCAAAGATCGGCAATGGCAGCTTCGTCCTTGCTGCGGACTTTGCCAAGCAGCAGCGTTACGCTCTGTTGCGTGAGCCTCGCTTCGGGATCGATGCTGTCGCTGGTCATAAGTCTTAGCTTGTTTTGGGCAAGTTTCGCTGGATTGGCAGATGAAAACATATTACAAACCTTTGTTTTCAATTCCTACAACCAAACCGTTAAAAAATGACATACACCGCTTCCCTGCGCGGAAATTGGAAACCCTCTACCGTTATATTCGGGATTCTGCTGGGCTTGGCCAAGTGGAACTCGGGCTACTCGCTTGAAATTCCAAAGGACCTAGCCCCACAAGGAGTTGGAATTTGGTAAAAGTAAATACTGAACAGGACGCGTCCTGCCGAGGCGTGCGTCACTTCGAGTATTTTGTGTTTTAAAACATGCGATCTCGTTGGATACATGAGTCGGGAACTGGCCGTAAGATCGACCGTACTCCCTATTAAAGAGAAGGACCCACGATGAATTTCAACCTGCTGATTAAAGGGTGCCTGTTAAGCGTGGTGGTCCTCGTCTTTTCCAGCGCTCGTCCCGCGGTTAGCGATGAACCGTTGAAGGTTTTCATACTGGCCGGTCAGTCGAACATGGTCGGTCACGCCAGGGCGCACACGATCGCCACGCTCTATCAATCAGACAAACCGCGAGACAAGCAGTTGGTCGAACTGGTATTCGGCCAACAGAGCGAGATATCCCGGGACATGCTGAACCAACAGTTGGCCCGCGGCAGGCAGATTGACGAGTTAACTGGCGGCATTTCCAAGGACAAGATCAAAGCGATGAGTGAGGGTCCGGAAAAAACGGCACTCACCGCGCAAGTGCAAAAGTTGCTGGACGAGCATGAGGCGTACAAGGCGAAAGTCGCATCGGCCTGTGCGGATTCCGAGCGGGTCTACATTAACTCGATCGCCGATGGCAACAAGCGGTCGGGCAAACTCGCAATTGGATGTGGCGGTGACGGAAAGAAAATCGGGCCGGAGTACGCCTTCGGTCTCTCGATCGCTGAAAAAGTCGACGGTCCGATCCTGCTGATCAAAACCTCGTGGGGTGGTAAATCTCTGAACTACAATTTTCGTCCGCCCTCGGCGGGACCTTACGAATTGAACGAGAAAGAAAGATCGGGCGACAAGGTCGACGAGATAAAAAAGAATGCCGGGTTGAACTACCGCATGATGATGGAATCGGTCCACCAGGTGCTGGAAAACCTGGAGGAGAATCATCCGGCCTACGATGCCAAGGCGGGTTATGAGATGGCAGGTTTTGTCTGGTTCCAGGGATTCAATGATCAGTTTTCACCTGAATTCCGCGACAACTACAAAGAGAACATGATCGCCTTGATCGAGGATGTCCGCCAAGAGTTCAAAACTCCTCACATGCCGTTTGTGATTGGCGTGTTGGGGACCGGCGTGACGGCCGAAAAAGTGGCTGAAAACCAGGTCTCCGTCGGGCAAAGAGAGGCCGCCCAGGCGCCGCAATTCAAAGATAATGTCGCGTCTGTCGAGAGCTATACCGAGTATTCACTCTTCTCCGATGAGATTTTTAAAAAAGGTTGGCCGGAACATTATCATGAGTGGGACACGGTCGGCAGTGATCGGCCGTATCACTATCTCGGCAGTGGGGCATTCTTTGTGCGAC
>JABACA010000152.1:8062-10868 GCA_014237975.1 Mariniblastus sp.
CGGTCGGCAGTGATCGGCCGTATCACTATCTCGGCAGTGGGGCATTCTTTGTGCGACTGGGAGATTCGTTTGCCGGATCGATGTCCGACTTGATGGCGAAACAGAAGAGATAATCGCCGTTGGATTGTGTCCAAAATCGTGGGCGATGCCCGCCGACCAACGCCAACCGTCGCAAAACGCCCGCCGGCGTGGGATGAAATCGCGATATAACCGTTCCTTATCCACACGCGGCAAACGACCTTGGATGTGTGCGGATCCTTGAAATCTAAGGTTCCGATGGCAGGGGCTGTTTAAAGGCGTGCATTTGCACTTTTACTTTGGCACAATACGGGGCAAGAAATGTTGCTTCCAAGACGCCGTAAAACTCACAAGGGTGTTTGAACCTTAAAGGTTCGAGCCGCCATCGTTGAAAACGAGTACCTCGTCTCGTTGACGACGAGTCACACACTTCCACCCCAGGCCTTCCTCATGAGACGACCGACTAGAAACAACCGACCAGGAAAATCGGCAAAAAAACGGACTGTTAAGCCATCGCCGCAAAAGAAGCGAACCACCTTCGCCGGCAAGTTCGAGTATGGCCAATGCGAACCGCGGATCTTGCTGAGTGCTAACCAGCCCCCGACGCTTGACGGCAATAGTTTTGAATTGGTTGGCGGCAAAGATCATCCAGTCGTTTCCCACATGGTGACTGCGGACTTTAACAACGACGGCATGGATGACACGGCGGCCAGTCACTACAACTCAGATGCGGGCGTTTATATTACTTTCGGCTCGGCCGATCACTCCGGTGAAACGACGTTTTATGAACTTGGCGCAGCATCGCGTTATTTGCGAGCGGCCGATATGGATGGCGATGGCGACCAGGACCTGGTGGTCAGCAACTATCCCGAGAGTGGCGGGCCTAATCTCTACGTGCTGACCAATGATGGCGCTGGCAACTTCACCGTGGGCGGTGTCAATGTTTCGGGCAACAGTCCTTCTGGCTTGGCGCTGGGTGATTTCGACAACGATGGCGACATGGATGCGGCCTTTGGGATGCACCATTCGAGTGTCTGGCGCGTTTTGACCAATGATGGTAGTGGCAACTTGAGTGTCACGGCCAGCTACGGGCTTTCGGCAGTTGAGGGCATCGAAACGGGTGACTTTAATGGTGACGGCTGGATCGATGTGGTTGCTACGAATTTGAATGCAAACCGGGCCGTCTTTTATTTTAACGACGGGACAGGGTCTTTTGTACAGAACCAGGATATTTCGACGGGCGGAGAATACCCACCGTTTATGCGGGCAGGCGATTTTGACGGTGATGGCGACCTGGATGTCGTGGTGACCCATCAAACATCTAATGATTTGACATTGCTTGAAAATGATGGGACCGGGACGTTCTCGTTTGGTCAATCCTATCCACTTGGTGATTCTGTTGTAGGACAATTCACGGCGGCGGACTGGAATGGTGATGGTGTCCTGGACATGGTCGCCACGGGGAACGAGGACAACGGGACCTCTAAGCTCTTCGTTATTTCGCCAGTAACATCGCAGGTGGTGGAATATGAGATACCGGCCTCTGATTTCACCAGTGGCGATCAGGTCTACTCTAGGGCCGTCACGGTCGGTGATTATGACGGGAATGGCCGTCTCGAGGTGGCCATTTCAGGTGGTTATGATTCTGAACAAGTCCTGAATTTCTACGAAAGTGCCTTACTTGACCTGGTCATTCCCGAGGACTCACCGGAACAAACGGTTCAGCTGACGGGTATCACCGATGGTGACGATGGCACCCAACCGCTTCGCGTAACGGCACTCAGCGACAATCCAACATTGATTCCGGACCCGGCCGTCGATTATAACTCTCCCGATTCCACCGGCACCGTTCGATTCACGCCGCTACCGGACCAATTCGGCACAGCCGTGATCACGGTCACCGTTGAAGATGGCGGTGACGACAACGATTTGAACACGTCGGGCGATAACCTGACCTTCAGTCGAACCTTTACCGTCACGGTCACCCCGGTCAACGACATACCTTTGTTGGATCCGATTGATGATGTTTCGGTCAACAAGAACGATCCGGAACAATCGGTCGACTTGGCCGGTATTGAAGCAGGTGGTGGCGAGTCGCAGAACATGCGGGTCACGGCCGCCAGCGATAACACGACTCTGATTCCCACACCGTCGATTGATTACAGTTCTCCCAACTCGACAGGCACACTCCGTTTCACACCAGAACCGGGTCAATTCGGTATGGCGATCGTAACGGTCACGGTCGAGGATGGTGGTGACGATAACGACTTGAACACAACGGGTGATAACCTGACCTTCAGTCGTACGTTCGAAGTAACGGTGTTCGCCACGAATGAACCTCCCACGCTCGATGGGAATCATTTTGAGTTAGTTGGCAGCCGCGCCCACCCGGTTGCTTACTACATGATTTCTGCTGATTTCAACAATGACGGCATGGACGATACGGCAGCCAGTTATTATTTCAGCCCCAATGCTGGAGTCCATATAACGCTCGGTTCGGCCGACCATAGTGGACAGACAACCTTTTACAAGTTGGGGGCGTTAACCCAAAAATTACGAGCAGCCGATATCGATGGCGATGGCGATCAGGATCTGGTGGTCAGCAACTATTCCGATAATGGCGGGCCTAATCTCTATGTGCTGACCAATGATGGCGCAGGCAACTTCTCCGTGGGTGGGATAAATGTTTCTGGCGTTAGTCCAGCAGGCCTAGCACTTGGCGATTTCGATAATGATGGCGACATGGATGCGGCCTTTGGAATGCACCATTCGAGTGTCTGGCGCGTTT
>JABACA010000153.1 GCA_014237975.1 Mariniblastus sp.
CTGGGCCCAGGTCGAGAGTGCCGCCAGCGCCGCGTGCAGCCCGGCCAGCGGGTCGGCAATCGCGTCACCGCGGACGAATTTACTGGCTCCGTCCATGGCGCCGTAGAAATCGGCGTTAATTCCAATTTCTTCGCGCTGTTTTCGGGCCGTTTCGCTATCAATGGTACCCGCGTTCAAGTCTGCATCGATTGCCATCTGTCGTCCCGGCATTCCGTCCAAAGCGAAACGAGCGGCCACTTCACTGATCCGTGTTGCTCCCTTGGTAATAACAACGAATTGAATGATCACAATAATCGCGAAGATGACGAGCCCGATTGCGATCTGGTCGCCAGCTACAAATTGACCAAAACTCTGGATGACACTTCCTGCAGCCCTGTCACCATCTGTCGCACCGTTGGTCAAAATCAGTCGTGTTGTTCCAATATTCAATGCCAGCCGAGCCAGGGTCGTGGCCAGTAATAACGAGGGAAAAACACTCATTTCGATGGGGCGCCGAACATACAGTGTTGTCAGCAAAATGATGACGGCAAGTGAAATATTGCCTGCCAACAACACGTCCATGATACCTGGCGGCAATGGTACAAATATTACCAGCAGGCAGGCAACGATCCCGATCGGGAGCAAAAGTTCAGGCCAACGACTTCTTTGATTCATTGGACGGTCGTTTTTTACAGGTGGAATTACCATAGGCCGATGGCCTGCGGTTTTAAGAACGCGGAAAATTAGTGAAAACACCGCGCATCGTCTAGTTCACTTAATTTCATCGGCGAGTGATAGCACCCACGGGTTGAACCGAGTCTCCAGATTTCTTATCTCCCCTTATTTGAACAAGGGTCGGGGCGAGGCAAGCGACATGATTCTCGCTGTCAGAACGTAGTGCCGGATCATTCGTAGCACCCTGAGCGTTATTTTTGTCCTTGTCTGGCAGCTCGATCCAGTTCCTCGAGGTCGATTCGCACACTCATGATGTAGGGCGATTCGCCTTTTGTCCAATGACCATAGGTCGTGGTCACGAATGATCCGTCCGGCAATATTTCCACTCCCGGATAAGCGCAATCGGCGGATTTCGTATTATCCTTGATTCTCAAGAAGGTCTGGCCATCGGACCCATCGACTAAATCCTGGTAGGTTCCAACCCAACCAACCCAGTCCCCCTCATATTCGGTTGTTTTCCCTTTTGGCCAACGGCAACGAAAAGAAATGAACAATCGTCCGTCCGGTGCATACTGGGCAGTATGCCGATCACCATTAAGCCAATCGGGCAGGTCCCGGGGCTCGGTCCAGGATTGGCCTTCATCATCGGAAAATATGATTTGTGAATTCTGTCGCCGACTATTTTCCCGCAAAAGAACTGCCAGTTGTTTCCCATCCGGCGATCGCACGGCTCCCGGTTCGCAAATATGTTTGGTGGTGGAACTGTCGATGGCGACGGGTGTTGACCATTTCAATCCACCATTGCTGGAATGTGTTTTGTACAAGGTAAATCTTACGGGCTGTTTTCGATTGGTCGTCGGACCGATAAAACGACCGTCATCGTGAAAAAGACCCAGATAATGTCCTGGCCCCGTGTTCAAGGCTACGACGCTTCCCATCACGACGATCCCACCCCAGTCACCCACTGGCTCGAGCTCTCCCCAGTTCAGGCCCTCGTCGTTGGAGACAGCCATGCGAGTCGGGTAGAGACCGGAGAACATAATGATTCGTTTTTTACCGCCAGGTCCCGTCACTCGATGAAGCGTTGGCACCTCTTTCGAAGTGGCCCATGAATCGGGCGTCTTCAGGCGCTCGCTCCAGGTTCGACCACCATCGCGACTTCGTTTGTAGATGATGCCGCCTTTGCCGTGTCCCTGGGGATAAACACAAAGAATCGTTTTGCCATCATCCAGCAGGCAGGTGGTTGGGTGCCCCAGATACTGTCCCGGTTCCCTGTCAACAATCACCTGGTTCTGCGACCAATCATCCAGATCGAGCCGCTGTATGGCGGTGTCTTGTCCGATTGCCGGGCTGTCGACAGGTCCAAGAGACAGCAACAGGCAAGCAACGTAGAAACGGAACATCGGTTTTTCTCCTTGGCCTTTAGTAAGTTGACGGCCATCATGATTTGGCTAAAAACTCATGGGCAACTTGTTGAATCACGCGACTGGCCGATTCGGCCTGTTCCGCCGTAATGTGCAAATGAGTAACCGCTCGAACATGTTCCCTGCTGAAAGGCAGTACCCAAATACCAGCTTGATAAAGGGCATCACACATTTCCTGCGCTGAGCAGATATCCCGATTGATTCGAAATAACACAATGTTGGTGTCAACTTGTTCCGGTTCCAAATGAAATCCCTCGATGGTGGAAACGGCTGCGGCAATGATCTGGGCCGTGTGGTGGTCCTCGGCCAAGCGGGAGACCTGATTCTCAATTGCAAACAAGGCGCCAGCGGCAATCACACCGCTCTGTCGCATTCCACCGCCAAATAATTTTCTGTGACGGCGCATGTCATACATCATCTCGCGGTCGCCTACCAACGCAGAGCCTACTGGCGCCCCGAGACCCTTGCTGAAACAGACGCTGATCGTATCAAAATGTTGTGCCCATTGGTCCGCTTCAATACCCGAGGCAACGACCGCGTTAAACAGTCTGGCCCCATCCAGGTGTGTTTTTAACCCGTTTTGGTGCGCCCATTCACATATTTCGACAACGCCATCGTAGGGCAATACAACCCCGCCGCCACGATTGTGCGTGTTCTCCAGGCAAACCAGCCGAGTATGGACGGCATGTTCATTATCCGGGTGAACCAGTCCATCCAATTGTTCAAGCAGCATCACATTGCCGGGGCCCGTCACCGTTTTTGCGACCAGTCCACTGAGTTGGGCAAATCCGCCTTGTTCGTAATTGTAGATGTGGCAGCCGGATTCGCAGATAAACTCGTCTCCAGGATTGCAGTGTAATCGAACCGCGACCTGATTGGTCATTGTGCCGGACGGCATAAACATGGCTGCCGGTTTCCCCAGCATTTCGGCAATCGTGCACTGCAGTTTTTCAACTGTGGGATCCACATCGATCACATCATCTCCGACGGCAGCAGTCGCCATTGCCTGGCGCATGGCCTGCGAAGGTTGCGTGACCGTGTCGCTACGAAGATCAATCATGGTCGTTGCAGATTCCTGATAAACTCGTTCAGCATGGAGTTGCCAAAGGGTTATTCACTAGAGTTGAGCAAATGCATCCATCGCCTGTTGGACGTGATCGTCGGTTAACGCTGCCGAAACCTGGACGCGAATTCGGGCTTCTCCCCGAGGTACTACCGGGAACGCAAAGCCGATCGCCAACACTCCAAGTTCAAACAGCCGGGCCGATTTGCGAATCGCTTCGGCTTCATCCCCGATCATAATAGGTATAATGGCTGTAGGCGAGGGCGTGCAGTCGAAACCGAGATCCGCCAAGCCAGTACGGAACGCGGCAACATTACTGTGCAGTCGCGCCACAATCGACGGGTCGTTTTCAATAACTTCCATCGCTTTGTGAGCACTGTAAGCGACGGTTGCCGGCAAGGCGTTGGAAAACAGGCTAGGCCGAGCCCTTTGTTCCAGCACCCGGATTGCCGATTCCGAAGCCGCGATGTAACCACCCGCCGCGCCGCCCAAAGCTTTGCCTAGCGTACCGGTCATCACATCAATTTGACCGAACAGGTCGAAGTGTTCATGGGTTCCGCGGCCCCCTTTGCCCAATACCCCCACCCCATGTGAATCGTCCACAACCAGCATCGCATCATATTGCCGACACAGGGCCACGATTTCCGGCAACTGCGCCACGTCACCTTCCATGCTGAAGACACCATCGGTAATCACCCAGCGAGTCGGGTGGTTTTGCGTTTCCTGCAACAACGATTCGAGTTGGGCGAGGTCACTGTGCGGGAAGATTTTCTTGTTGACGCTTTTGGCCATCAAACGCATGCCGTCGATGATACTTGCGTGATTCAAAGCATCCGAAAGGACAGCATCGTCAGGTCCTACCAAAGTCGGAAATAGCGCCTCGTTGGCATTCCAGCAACTGACGTAGCTCAGCGAACTGGGAGTGCCGACAAAACTGGCAATTTTCTCTTCCAGTCGACGGTGACAATCCAGGGTCCCGCAAATAAAACGCACCGATGCCGTGCCTGCGCCATAATCACGCAAACCCTGGATTCCAGCTTCCACGACCTCCGGATGATCTGCCAAACCGAGGTAATTATTTGCGCACAGCACCAAGACTTCGCCCTTGCCGGCAATATTGACAATGGGACGCATCGGGGAAGTGATGTCATAAAAAGGTTTCAGCTGACCCGATTCTGTCAGACTTGAAATCAACTCAGCTGTTCGCTGGTCGAATTGGCTGTTTGGCATGCTTCACCTTCGTGTTGTGGTATTTTCATGACAACCTTGATCGCTTCGCCCGATTGCATCATGGCAAATCCGGTCTCAAAGTCTTTCATTTCGATTTGGTGGGTTATGATGGAATCGAGCTCCAGCTGTTCCGAAAGAATCAGGTTTTCCATTTGGTACCAGGTTTCAAACATCTTTCGGCCGTTGATACCCAGCACGGTTGCGCCGCGAAAAATAACCAATTCGGAAAGGTCTAACGAAACGTCATCGGCCGGAATTCCCAGCAGCGCGGCTGTCCCACCGTTTTGTAATGCTTCCAGTCCATTACGAATGGCTGTGGCGTTACCGCTCATTTCCAACAGGACCTGAGGCCCACCACTGGTCACTTGCTGCAATTTTTCAACCCATGGCTGCTGCGCATCAAATGATTGCTCGGCGCCCAGTTTCATGGCAAGTTCCATACGACGCTGGTCCAGGTCCGTAACAAAAATGCGTGTTGCACCAGCCGCTTTGGCGACTGTGACCGCCATCAAACCGATAATGCCAACGCCCGTAATCAATACTGTTTTGCCACTCACACCGGCTGCCATCACGGTGTGGACAGCGTTGCCTAGCGGGTCGAATACCGCCGCGACCTTGTCGGGAATATCGGCATGTACCGGCCAGATGTTCGTTTCGGGAACCGCAATAAACGGTGCAAAGCAACCATTACAGTCGATGCCTAGAATGTCCACGGTATTGCAGATGTGACCATTGCCCGTTCGACATTGCTCACAAAACCCACAACCAATGTGGCCCTCGGCACTGACCCGTTGACCCACCTTGGTTCGCTGAGTAGCCTCGCCAACCGCAACGACTCGTCCCACAAACTCGTGACCGGTCGTAATCCCCATTTTGACCCGGTTTCTACTCCACGCATCCCATTCATAAATATGTCGGTCGGTACCGCAAATACCCGCATGGGTTACCGCCACCAGGACGTCGCGGGGACCCATTTCTGGCAGAGCAATGTCATGGCAGTAGTTGAGGCCAGGCGCGTCGTTCAACTTGCGAATGGCTGGCATGGTTTGGGGTAACGTGGTCAGCATATTATTCTTCAAATTTAATGAACGGGCATTTAGTTTCTATTATACTGGATGAAAATCCGCTATTTTGGAAGTAGCAGAGTTCCAAATATGGATCCAATGTCCAATATTCGTCAGGTAAATAATTTAGTTATACCAACATCGCTTTAGGTCGGGTGTACAGAAACGTGTGAAATCATCAAGACAGGCTGCTGAATTGACAGAAATTGAACCACTGAGCCAATATGTTTGTGAACGTATTCGCCAATTGAGAAAACGCCGCAGCTGGACATTGCAGCAGTTGGCCTCGACCAGTGGGGTCAGTCGTTCCATGCTCAGCCAGGTCGAACGCGGTTCAGCCAATCCGACCCTTTCGGTGGCGTTCCGGATCGCCCAAGCGTTCGGGATATCATTGGCGGATCTGGTAGACGGGGCGACGGCTGAGCAGGGAATGGATGTCATTCGGAAAACGGAAGAACAGTTTGTTTTTCGGGATGATGACAACTGTAAAATTCGTACATTATCACCCCTCAATCTGGAAAAAGATGTGGAGTTCTACGAAGTTACACTGCATCCCCAGGGACGACTGGAGAGCGCAGCTCATTTCCAGGGAACCCGTGAATTCTTGACCGTCCAATCCGGTTCCATTGAGGTGCAATCCGGCGAGGTATCGGTTGTGTTGAAAAAAGGTGACAGTGTGCAATATGCGGCCGACGTCGACCATTCAATCAATAATATTGGAAAACGGGATGCGGTTATCTTTCTCGTCGATATTTATAGTTCCAGCCATTAGAATTCTTACATCCGTTCGAATGCCGTTTTTACCTGTTTCCGTCTACAAACCTGTCATTCAAGGAATCCTGTCATTACTGGCTCATTGGAAATTCCCCAGGTCGATTGGCGGACCGACGATCTCGATCAGTTTCTGAACGGTTTACGGGAACGCTTGTCACCCGACGGCGATATCGT
This sequence comes from Mariniblastus sp., assembly GCA_014237975.1. GTDB lineage: Bacteria > Planctomycetota > Planctomycetia > Pirellulales > Pirellulaceae > Mariniblastus. The sequence goes on from JABACA010000153.1 coordinate 6,384, forward strand.
CAGTTCGCAGTCCCAGGAATTGACGTTGCGCGTATTTGGAGAAGCACTGTCACCGCAGCAGGTTGTCCAGAGAATCTGTCAAGACGTTCGAATGGAGGGACTGCCTGCCCTGCTCCGCTATACCCGGGAGTTGGATGGAGTGTCGTTGCGAGGTGAAGAAATCCGTGTGCCGAAATCGGAGATGCAAGTGGCGCATGAGACGGTTGACCCTTTGTTCCTGGAGTCGATTCGCTCCATTCGCAGCAATCTGGTTGCGTTTCAAACGGCGATTCTCCATTCGGATATTTCATTGGAACCGCGCCCGGGTGTACGCCTGGCGCAGCGGTACACGCCTTTGAAACGAGTCGGTATTTGCGTGCCGGGAGGGGCGGCCGCCTATCCGTCATCGGTGTTGATGACCGCGGTTCCGGCTCAAGCGGCCGGCGTGCGGGAGCTGGTCGTCGTGGCACCTCCTACTGAATTCGGTTCCTACAACCGCGACGTGCTGGCTACCTGCTTTGAATTAGGGATTGAGTCCGTTTACCGCGTGGGTGGCGCCCAGGCAGTCGCGGCATTGGCGTTCGGTGTGGAAGGCCTGGAACCGGTGGACAAGATTGTTGGGCCGGGGAACCTGTTTGTCGCACTGGCCAAAAAGCAAGTTTATGGCCATGTCGATATTGATTCGATCGCCGGGCCCAGTGAAATTCTAGTGATTGCCGATCAAACCGCAGATCCGCGGTATGTGGCGGCGGACTTGTTGGCGCAGGCCGAGCATTCGCCCGGTTCTGCGATCTTACTGACAACCGACGAAGGACTGATCGCAGGTGTTTTGCTGGCATTGAGGAAATATCTTGATGAATTGTCACGATCGGACCTCGCCGTGGCCAGTTTAAATCAGTACAGCGCGCTGGTTCTTGTTCAGGATATGAACCAGGCGGTTGCTTTTGCCAACCGTATGGCTCCAGAGCATCTGCATCTGCAAACTGAATCACCGAATGAATGGGTCCCCCGTCTTACTACGGCGGGAGCCGTATTTGTGGGCCACCAGACACCGGTGGCACTTGGTGATTATGTGGCGGGGCCGAGCCATGTATTACCTACCGGTGCGACGGCCCGATGGGCGTCGGGATTGTCCAGTAATGATTTCTTAAGACCTAGTAGTGTGATTGAGTACGACCAGTCCGGTTTGGATATTGATGGAGTTCATGCGCAGCGAGTTGCCGGGAAAGAAGGTCTCACTGCCCACCAGTTGAGCGTGCGGGTTCGAATGAAAGGTGACGCATCGGATGAATGATCATGATAAATCGCGTCTGACTTTTTTTCGGGATGACATTCTGCGAATGCGCGGTTACCAGGCAGGTGAACAACCGCAGGGTGACAAAATCATCAAGTTAAATACTAATGAAAATCCATATCCTTGCAGTCCATCGGTCGTCCAGGCCATTCGCTCCGTGGAGGCTGGCGGACTACAAAAATACCCGGACGCATCCGCCACCGCTTTTTGTACTGCAGCGGCCCCAATACTGGGAGTCGATCCGAATTGGATTCTGTGTGGAAACGGCAGTGATGAGATTCTTTCCATCGTGACCCGCGCGATGGTCGGGCCAGGCCAAAAGGTCCGTTGGCCGTTTCCCTCCTACGTCCTGTACTCGGTGCTGACTGACATTCAAGGTGGATTGAGCGATCCGGTTTCTTTCGCTCCCGACTGGAATCTGACCGATGAATTTTACTCGGACCAGGACCAGCTAGGATTGGTTTTCCTGGCCAACCCGAACAGTCCTTCAGGTACTTTGTTGGACCCAGAGAAAGTTTTGGAATTGGTAAACGCAGTCCGCTGCCCTGTCTTGATTGACGAAGCCTACGCTGATTTTGCGGGCGTGAGTTGCGTTGACCTGGTAGCTCAAAATGAACGCATCCTGGTCTCGCGTACGTTGAGCAAGTCGCATGGCCTGGCCGGGCTGCGGTTTGGGTATCTTGTGGCGCAGCCGCAAATCATCGAACAGCTGGTCAAGATCAAGGACTCGTACAATTGCGATGCACTTTCCATCGCCGGTGCCACGGCCGCCATAACGGACCAGGTGTGGCTGCGGCAGAATGTTGAAAAAGTGCGATCGACGCGACAGGAATTGTCTGAACAACTGGAATCAATGGGCTTCGAGGTTACCCCTTCTTCGGCCAATTTTGTCTGGTGTAAACATTGCGACCGGTCCAGCCTTGAAATCTACGAATACCTCAAGTCGAATCAATTGCTGGTACGATATATGGAATTCGGAAGTTGGGGAGATGGGATTCGGATAACTGTTGGAACGGATGACCAGGTGGACGCACTTGTTACCATACTTAGTTCAATCTTGAAAAAACCATGAAACGTACTGCGACAGTTCAACGAAAAACAAACGAAACAGAAATCGATCTCACGATTGATCTGGACGGCACGGGGAATATCACGACCTCAACGGGTGTCGGTTTTTTCGATCATATGTTGCAGTTGTTTGCCAAGCATGGCGGCTTTGACATGAATGTTCAGGCCCGTGGAGATTTGCACGTTGACGGACACCATACGGTTGAGGACGTGGGAATCTGTTTGGGTCAAGCTGTTGCCGAAGCGTTAGGCGACAAGCAGGGAATTCGTCGATATGGTTCCGTTACCTTGCCGATGGATGAAACGTTGGTGACGACCGCTATCGATTTGGGTGGCCGGGCCTGTTTTGAGTTTCGCGCTGATTTGCCGTCGGAAAAAATTGGTGATTTTGATTCCGAGTTGATTCGCGAATTTTGCCATGCGTTTGCCCAAAACGCTCATTGCAACCTGCACGTGGTGCAGCATTATGGTCGAAATACCCATCACATTGCCGAAGCCGTTTTCAAGTCACTGGCCAGGTCATTGAGAATGGCCTGCGAAATCGACCCGCGCCAGTCTGGAGTCCCCAGTACCAAGGGCCGTCTTTGAGCCTCGGCCATAGCAGGCAGAGTCTTCCCTGTTGAAACATGGGTTCACGCCAGGATGTCCGTGATGACGTTGCCATGGACATCGGTTAGCCGTCGATCAATACCGTTGTGACGGACCGTCAGTTGCAGGTGGTCTAAACCGAGTAAGTGAAGAATCGTGGCGTGTACATCGTAGACCTGGGTAGGGTTGTCCCGATCGAGCGGCTTGAATCCCCACGGGTCCGATTGGCCGTGCGTAACGCCACCGCGAATTCCACCGCCACACAGCCAGTTGGTAAAGACATGTGGATTATGATCTCTTCCCGAATTCCCTTGCGTCGATGGCATCCTGCCGAACTCGGTAGTCCACAGGACGATCGTGTCGTCCAGCAGTCCCCGTTGTTTGAGATCCTGGATTAAGCCGGCTGCCCCTTTTGCCATGCCCCTGGCCAGCGGGCCATGTTCCCGTTTCAGGTCTTCGTGGCTGTCCCAGTTGCGTCGAGGAAAGCTGTTGTCGTTGCCGGACCAGATTTGAACGAATCGAACACCACGTTCGAGTAATCGTCGGGCGATCAGGCATTTTCGTCCAAAGTACTCGGCTTCTTCGGCAGGGTTAATTTCGTCGGGATACTGTTTGCCCATTTTGTCCAGTCCGTACATGGCCAAAATGTGTTTTGGTTCGTTACTGATATCCAGTGCCTCCGGTGCACTCAGCTGCATGCTGGCTGCCAATTCGTAGGTCCGTATCCGTTCGGCAAGTCGGTCATCACCCTGTCGTTGCATGGCGTATTGTCGGTTTAGATGTTCCAGCAATTTAAGTCCGTCTCGTTGGCTTGCCGGAGAAAACGATCCGCGGGCAGGGAAAAGGTCGTCAATCGGTCGATCTCTTTGTGGAAATATTGTGGTGCCCTGGTTGTTGGTGGGCAGGAAAGCGGCGCCCCAGTTCTTGGGGCCGTTACTTGCAAACCCCCGGTGATCCGGCAATACGACAAAGGTGGGCAGGTTTTCATTCATCGATCCGAGTGCATAACTGACCCAGGAACCGATGCCAGGAAAGCCGGGCCGTTGAAAACCGGTCGCTTGCAGGTAGGTCGCTTGGCTGTGAACCCCGGTCTTGCCCGTCATGTTGTGTATGAATGCCATGTCGTCGATGCATGGGCCGAGATCCGCAACGACTTCGCTGATCATTTTTCCTGATTGGCCATGTCGCTTGAATTGAAAAGGCGACTTCATCCAGGGTCCCAGTCCGTTCTGAAAGGCCTCGACTTTTTCGCCAAAATCGGATGGCTGACCGTGCCGTTTTTCCAGCTCCGGCTTATGGTCCCACAAGTCAATGTGGCTGGCAGCCCCGGCCATGAACAACTGGACCACCCGCTTTGCTTTGGGCGGATGGTGCAAGACCCGAACCGCCCCTTGCTGCAACACCTCTTCTTGTTGTGGGGTACTGCCCTTTCCTGCTCGCAGATCGTCGGCCAAAAGCGATGTCAAGGCAAGTGAGCCCAACCCC
>JABACA010000154.1 GCA_014237975.1 Mariniblastus sp.
GCAAGGGTCGGGTGTCGTCAAATGCAGCCGCCAAGGGCAAGGGCATTTGGGTGCTTATAAAATCAAGCAGTGAAATCGGCATATAACCCTTCGATAGAAATTTAACGAATCTTCTGCATTTGTCTCAACCATTCAAGCAGGACGCGACCTACTTTGTCCAAGGATTCGGCAGAACAGTTTTCCGGTATGTCCTGTTGGGTGTGCCAATACTTGTTTTCTGTCCCAAATCGCGGGTAGTCGAAATCAATGATATCGCATGTCGGGATTCGGGCGATAGAATTCAACGGCAGATGGTCGTCGCGAATCTTGTGCCTTTCCTTGGTCTTGAATTCCTGGACACCGATTTCATTGGCAACGCTCCAAATGCTGCGGGTTAATCGCGAAGCCATTTGCAAGCTGTTTCCTTCGTAATAAATTTCGAGTTCCTTGTCCCCGATCATGTCGACAAGAATGCCGTAATTCAATTTCCCTTTGTACCTGCGGGCAGCATATTGTTGCGAAAAGTAGGTTGATCCCAGGAACATGGGATCTCGACGGTAAACATAAACAAATTCCTCACCATCAAAAAACACAAAATCGATACCGTATTTTCCCGGCATCTCTTTCACATGTCGAGCCAGTTCACACAGCAGCCCGACGCCACTTGCCCCGTCGTTGGCGCCGATGAAAACACCTTGTGGATTGACCGGGTCGCGATCGGCAAAAGGGCGGGTGTCATAATGACAACACAACAAAAGCCGTTTTCGTCGCTCCGGATGAAACTTGGCGATCAAGTTTGTCATTTGAACCTGCGAACCTTTTTCCGGGTGGCGGACGGTAAATACCTGCTCGCTGACTTCGGCATTTAACGCTTGGAAGTGGTTCTTGATAAACTGTTGCTGCTTTTTCATTCCTGGAGTGCCGCTGACGCGAGGTCCAATCTCGCAAATGGCTGTCAGGATTTCGTACGCAGCCTTGCCATCGAATTCCGTTTTATCAGGATCATCCGTGGCGGGTTTCAGAGAGTCATCCGATAACGACATCCTGACCTCGTCCGGCGAATTCCGGTTCCCGGTTGTTTGCTGCCCAGCCCAAGCGAAAAGACTGCAGCTAATGACGGCCAGATAAACAAGCATGCTGAAGGCGCGCCTTCGAGCTAGATGGGAAACGGAATAGTTCATGCTTTTGGTTTGCTAGCGTGAGTGGGTGCCGGTTAACAGATCTTACGCCAGTCGGCCCCTAAAACCAACGTCGATACCAAAAGATGCTGGTACATCCTTCGGCTCAAACTTGTATTGTTCCGATTGTTGGGAACAAGATAGAATCTTCTGCTTAACCCCAAAGTTGTTAATTACAGGCTGAAATCCATGATTGATGTCCAAAAGATTGTCGAAATGCAATGCGAAACGGTCGCTCATTGGCATACCCAACCGATAGACAATCCCTGCCAGGGATTTTTAGCAGACGTCTGTAAACAGCACAGTTTCAATTATCAACTTTGGCACGAAGAAGATATTGCCCGTAGTCCCGATGCGGATGATTCCGTGATCGCCCGTGTCAAACGTGCTATCGACGGTTTCAATCAACAACGAAATGACTGGATTGAACTTGTCGACGATCATATTGCTCGGATGCTCGAAGAGAATAATGTACAGGTTGATGAGACGGTGCGCATCAATACGGAAACACCTGGAAGTGTCATCGACCGTTTGTCCATTCTGGCGTTGCGGATTTACCATTTGGATGAACAGCTGGGACGGGAGGATGTCAAACAGGAGCATTTTGAAAAAGTGAGACATCGCATAGCGGTATGCAAACTGCAACAGGACGAGTTGTCACGGGAGCTGCAACTCCTGCTTGACGATATGTTTGCAGGCCGTATCCGTCACCGGACCTATCGCCAGCTCAAAATGTACAACGATGCGACATTGAATCCCTACTTGTATGAAAAGCAGACGAGTGTAGCCTGAGGTTACTTGGAACTGTCGGCTTGCTGTTTGCCTTAAACGGCAGGGTCGACTCGGGCGCCTTGGATGACATCTTGAGTTGACCGTTACCGTGTGACTTCCGCATGATAAAGATGAAAAAACTGGCTTTGCTGGGACTCGGCAGTCCCGTACGTGCGATAGGTGATGGAGCCGGCTCCACACGATTGAATTGCCTACGATTGGTTCTCGTTCCGGCGTGGTGAAATTGCAGACCAATCACAATTCTTCTGAGACCGATCAGGCGGCACCCAATCATCCGCCAGGGGATGCAAAATCTCCTTGGCGGTCGCGATATCTAAAGTGGGTTTTGATTTTAACCGCCGTACCTGTGGGTCTGTTACTGTTTTCCTTTTTGGGCCGCTATTCATTTTTTGCGGAACTGGCCAGCAATTTCCGGTTTCATTTGTTGGTTGCCATTTTGTTGGCGGCTGCGACGATCGCGTACTTGGGCGGGTATCGCTGGGCAGTTGGCTTGATTCTGATTACCTTGCTGGCGAGCTCTACCGTTTTTTGCAATTTCCTGCCTCGGGACAGGGAAGCAGAGGGCATGACAAAAGTGAGTGTCATGTCATTCAATATTCTGGGATTGAATCAACGCCAGGATGCCGTTTTAGATGTTATTTCCAAAAGCCAACCCGATGTGCTGGTCGTGATTGAATATACCAGCGATTGGGTAGGGGTGTTTGAGGCTTTGCACACAGATTATCCCTATCGAATTGAACAGCCGAGGTGGCATGGATTTGGGATTGCATTGTTCAGTAAGTTTCCATTTTCAGACCCGACCGTTCACCGCTTGGCTTCCTCCCACACCGACTCCCCGATGGTCGTTGCCTCTCTGGAAGTGGGCGCCGATGTGCCTTTAAGAGTGGCCGCCGCACACCTGCTGGCGCCGATGGGGTATACCCGCATGTCAATTCGGAATCAACAGATACGGGAAGTAAAACAATGGCTACCGGTGGACAGTCAGCCGACAGTGCTCGTAGGTGATTTTAACTGTGTACCCTGGTCACCGTTTTTGACCGAGTTAATGAATGCCACAGGGTTGCGAGATAGCCGCCGCGGCTTTGGTTACCAGGGTAGTTGGCCGAGCGATTTCTGGCCGATGCGGATTCCCATTGACCATGCATTTGTATCAGACAACATATCGGTTCTTGATCGAAAACTGATCAAGGATCCGACCGGATCGGACCATTTTCCACTGCTGCTGGAGCTCGGTTTCTAGCCGTTGCTGTGCGGCACAGCTTATTTCTTGGCGGGCGGATTATCTGCTTTGCCGGCGGGACGAATTCCCGAGCCTTGGGTACCCGTCAGTTTGTCACCCAGATCGGCACGTCCTTTTTCCAGCTCGGCCTTCAAGCGCGCAACCACCTGTGGATGTTGGTTGGCCACATCGGTCGTTTCCCCGACATCATTCTTAAGGTCAAATAATTCGGCGCCGATCTTTTGCTGCTGGTAATTCACCGGCTTGCCATTCGTTCCGCCGGACCGACCGTTGAGAGTTCGGTAGCTATGAGGTGCGTGCAGCTTCCATCGACGATCCCTGACTGCCTGCAATTCTCCCCCTTGATAGTAACAATAGAAAGCTTGATGTGGCGATTTTGCTCCAGCTTCACCAAACATCAGAGGCCGAATGTCATGGCCGTCAAGTTTGTGATCCGGCAGCGCGGTGTCCAGCAGCTTGGCAACGGTTGGCATGATGTCGATGGTCGATGCGAGTTCATCGCATGTGGTTCCTGCCGGGATTTTCCCTGGCCACCAGAAAATGGTGGGGACCCGGTAACCACCTTCAAACATGGTGCCTTTCCCTTCTCTCAGTGGTTTGGCAGATCCTGCATGATCGCCATAACTAAGCCAGGGGCCATTGTCCGATGTGAAAACCACCAGCGTATTTTCTTCGAGATGGTTGCGGCGGAGGGCACTCAGAATTTCGCCAACCGACCAGTCAACTTCCATGACCACGTCGCCCATGAGTCCCGCACCACTCTTGCCCGCAAATTTGTCTGAAACAAATAGTGGAACATGAACCATCGAATGGGGAACATAAAGCAGGAACGGCCTGTCCCGGTTCTGATCAATGAACTCGACCGCCCTGCGAGTGTATTCGGTTGTCAGCTGGCATTGGTCTTCCCCTGTTACCACTGGATCGATGATTTGATTGTTTTCGATCAGTGGTAAATCCGGATAGCCCCGTTTACGTTTGGCGGAGTTGGCTGGCAAGTCAACATAAGCAGGGTGGAATGGCCACATGTCGTTGGAATACGGCAGCCCGTAATATTTATCAAATCCGTGTTGCAATGGCAGGAATTTTTGCTGTGTACCGAGGTGCCATTTTCCGAAGCAGGCCGTTGCATAATTTTCCTGTTTGCACAATTCGGCAAGCGTCGTTTCGTTGGGGTTGATGCCAATCTTGGAGCTGGGCCCAAGAGCCCCTGAGATGCCGACTCGACGATGGTAGCAACCCGTCATCAGCGCTGCCCGCGAGGCCGAGCAGACAGCGGTCGAGGTGACAAAGTCTGTAAACTTGCGACCTTCGTTTGCCATTTGATCGAGATGGGGTGTTTTAAATTTCTCCGCACCAAAAGGTGCGATATCGGCATACCCCATATCATCTATAAAGATCACCACGATGTTGGGAGGACGAGTGTCCGGAGTGCTGTCTTGCTGACCTCGCAGCACCACGGAGTTGTGTGAAACCAATATAAAAAAGGAAATACACAGTAGCATCGATCGATAAAACATGTTCTCTTTCCAAGTCCTGAAAACCAGTAATCCGAATTTAGTTTAACACTGATCCGTTTCTTGTTCCATCATAACAAGGGCTTGCTGCTGCAAGTCGGGATCCTGTTCAAAAAAAAGCTCCAGCTTTTCTGCAGCATCGCGGTTGGTCGAGCGAAACGCTCGCCCGAGTGAAGCGGCCAATTCGTAATTGCAATTGACCAGCGCTCTGCGAAGAGCTTTTAGCAAGTTGCGAACGAGGTATTCATCATTGGGTACAAACGAGGCAATCGCAAGGGCCGAGGCCATGGCCACTGCCTCGCACGTGTCCAGCAATAAGTGGCCGACGCCATATCGGTCGTTGGAATGGGCCGGCTGGATTTTACCAATCAAGGTGGCTGCCGAGGCGCGAACTTGATCCGAGGGATCCGACAGCAGGCTGGCAGCTTTTTCAATTGATCTGTCAGGTAATGTCCGGCCCAATGCCAGGCTGTTGAGGGACTCAAATCGTACACATGGGTCAGCATGATGAAGTAGTTTTGTCAGACGATCGACAAAGTCGGGCTCGAAATAACCACGGTTCTGGATTTCCCACATGGTTGCGATCAGTATTGACGAGGATGTCGAATCCAGCTGTTGCGAGAGTTGATGGCTATCGAAATGGACCTGGTGAGTGACTGTTTCCGGTTGGAAATACGAGTCGTTGGTTGTGTAAAGGTAACGCAGCATTTTCCTGAAAGGCATTTTTGCATCGGGTCGCAATAAACGGTGCCATGATGGATGTCGTTCACCATGCCCCCAAGCGAATAGTGCCAGACCATAGGCAAACATGCGTGAAGTCAAAATGCGGTGGCGATCTATCCGCCAATTCTCAAATTCACCGACTCGGTCCGAGCGGGTGAATACGGTAGTGTTTGCGCCGAATATACCCCAGCCCAGGTAGACGGGCAGTAAATCCGAAAACCAATCCAGTTCATCGGGTGACCATGAAGCTGTGCAGTTCATTTCGAGCCAATTCGACGACAGGTGGTGTAGCAACGTTGCAATGGCATCCTGATCATTTTTCAATAGTCGGTCGGAAAAACAGAGGACCCCATCCCGCATCCGGTAAGTCGGACCTGTGGGAGAACCGGATTGGTGAGACAGCGCAAGCGGGTTTTTCGCACCACCCAGCTGTTCATAAAAGGCGAATTGAACATCTTTCAGTTTTTCGACGGTGATAGGTATTCCCGTGGGCTGGCACGGCAGGATAATGTCGGATTTGATAAATGCTTCCATTCCAATGTGTGCAGCCAGGCACGTCATCGAAGATTCAATCCAGGCTTTTTCCAGGTTGTTGATCGGGAGTTTTTTCACGAGATGTAAACCGGTTGCTTGAGTTGTCTCTTGTGCGGCGGTGAATCGTCAAAAAATAGTTTGAGGTTTTGGATGGATGGGATCTGTCCGGTCGTCGAGTATTTGTCAATCAATGTAAATGGTAACCGGTAATTTCATGGAACGGGTAACTGAAATAGATGACTCCAGGTTGGACCCATATCGCAACCTGAAACAGAACAAGCACTCGGCGGGTGCGGATTACTTTGTCGCCGAAGGGCGATTTGTCGTTGAGCGGTTGATTTCCAGTGAATTCGAGATTCATTCTCTGTTGGTATCGAGTGAGGGGTTTGGCGATCTGAAAGGGTTGGATTCGCTCAGATCGCCCGTGTTTCAGGTTTCCCGGGATGTTTGTGGACAGCTGGTCGGTTTCCCGTTTCATCGAGGCATCATGGCCTGTGGTAAACGGATCGTCCGGCGTCGCTACTTGCCGCCAGGTTCTGCCGGTCGTTCATTGCTGGTTTGTTGTCCCGATACCGTGCTGGCCGAAAATCTGGGCGTTATTATCCGTACCGCTGCGGCGCTGGGTGCCGAGGCAGTCTTGACGGGCCAAGGCGCGATCGATCCATTCTCGCGCCGTGCCATCCGGACCTCGATGGGCAATTGCTTTCGGGTACCCATTATTCAACCGCCGGATTTACTCGTTGAATTAGCCCGGTTGAAGAGTGAATGCCGATTTGAGACGATCGGTTTGTCATTGAAACAGGAAGCGATCTCGATCAATGAGATGGAGTTTTCCGGCAGAACGATCCTGATGTTGGGTAATGAAGAATTCGGGTTGCGGCCTGAATACGACTCGATTTGTGATCGGCATACAAAAATAGCGATGGCCGATGGGATTGATTCCTTGAATGTTGCCTCGGCGGCGGCCATTGCCATGTTTACTTTCAAACAATTTTCGTTGAGTCATTAAATGAACGAGTTGGAGAAATTTGAAACCTTGTGCCGTCGCGCCCAGGAAATCAAGTACCTGGGTTCCATTGGTGCGTTGTTGTCGTGGGATCAACAAACAAAATTGCCTGCCAAAGGAGGAGAGTATCGAGCCGAGCAATTGACATTTTTGGCCGGGGAGATGCACCGTTGCAGTACGGATCCAGTCTATGGTGAGTTATTGAATGATCTGTCAACAACGGAACTGGCCCAAGACCCCAATAGCGATAGAGGGGCGACCATACTGGAATTAAAGCACCGGTTTGAAAAAAATTCAAAACTGCCGAAGCGGCTGGTGCAGGAGCTGGCCAGGGCGACCAGCTTGGCTCAACAAGTTTGGGTCGAGGCGCGTAAAGAGGATGACTTTTCAAAATTTGCACCCAGCTTGAAACAGATTTTCGATCTGAAGCGGGAAGAAGCGGAAGCGGTGGGTTATGACGATACTCCCTATGACGTACTGCTGGATGACTTTGAACCGGGCGCCACGACGAAAGAGGTTGCCGTCGTCCTCGACGCGCTGACGCGTGAACTCGTGCCGTTGATTAATGCCGTGCGAGACGCCGATTTCGAACCGGACATATCGATCCTGCGAAGGAATTACCCGGTCGAGGCACAAAGTGAATTTGGCAGGCTTGCATCGGCCGCCATTGGTTTTGATTTTGAGCGTGGCAGGCTGGACACAACCAATCATCCGTTCTGTTCTGAAATGGGCCCCGACGATATTCGTATTACCACTCGATACGATGAGGCTTTTTTTAACTCATCGTTTTTCGGTACCTTACACGAAGCGGGTCACGGAATTTATGAACAGGGATTACGGGCCGACCATTACGGATTACCACCGGGCAGCTACTGCAGCCTGGGGATCCACGAATCGCAATCGCGACTTTGGGAAAACCTGGTGGGGCGTAGTAGATCCTTTTGGGACCGGTTTTTTCCACAGGCTCAGACTTTTTTTCCGGGCGCACTGCAGCATGTCGCGAAGCCCGATTTTTTTGCTGCCATCAATGATGTGCGGCCCTCTCTGATTCGGGTGGAAGCGGATGAGGCGACCTATAATTTGCATATTGTTATTCGGTTTGAGCTGGAAAAGGCTGTTATGCAAGGGGAGTTGGAAACGGACGACTTGCCTGCAGCGTGGAATGCCAAGTACCAGGAGTTCCTCGGCATTGAGCCCGAGTCGGATGCCAATGGTGTCATGCAGGACATTCATTGGAGCGCAGGATTGATCGGTTATTTTTCTACCTACTCGCTTGGCAACCTGTATGCCAGCCAGTTTTTTGAAGCGGCCCAGGCCGAGCTGGGAGATTTGGACGACCTGTTTGCTGACGGAGAATTCGGAGTGTTGAAGGACTGGTTGAATCAGAACGTACACCGCAGGGGAGCCTGTTACCGATCCAAGTTGTTAAGCGAGACGGTTTGCGGCCAGCCACTCTCGCATGAGCCCCTGATGCGACATTTGCGAACGAAACTGTCTGCGATCTACGGGTTCTAGCTTGCATTTCATCGACTGAAGCGATCCAGCAGATAGTGATTCCGAAAATAGCGATTTTGAAAATCGCGGTTGTCGTGAGGAATGATCCTGTAAATTGGTTGATTTTAGTGTTTCATACGAGTTCACCGTGGCGTTCTTTGCCTGGGAGTGATGTATAATTCAGCATTCCCAGAAGCCAGTCCACGATCGCTCGACCAGGGTTGTTTCGTGCCGTTGGCTAACGGATTCGTAATGTTGGAATTTCCCTGAGGTGCTTCGCTAAATCGAATCATGGACAGTTCAAGCCAATCAAGTGATTTTGTTGTTGGAAACTGCATCGGCTGTAATGGGCTAGTGCGAGTCCCTTCCAACACCAAGGCCAATGTCAGTGTGCGGTGTCCTAGATGCGGTGAAATGTATTTGCTATCGGCGATTCTTGACCACGATATTCCAGCTCTGGAAGTCGTTGATGAGCCAATGGCGGATGTGGCGCCCGGGGATGGATCCGCGGATATCAATACGGGCGCCAAATATCAGCCTGTCACAGAACAGGAAAATGGGCGGTTTGTTGTGCCAGGTTATTTGGCAAAAGCAGCCGAAAGAAAAACTCGAAGGAAATCTGGCTCACAAGTTTCTGAACGTAATCCAGTCGGGCAAGAGGCAGAAGCAAGTTCTGCACGTGAAAAATCTCGAGAGCGGCGGACGCGACCAGAACGAACCCGCCAGCCGAGAACCTCGGTAAAACGAAGCCCACACGTCGAGTTCATGATGATCGCTTTTGGTGGCTTGATGTCGCTTCCAGTGGCCCAATTAATGATCTGGTGGATTTTGGGGTCGGATCCGATCGGTATCGCACCTGAAGTTTCAAAAATAGTCCCCATCGTGGTTCCTTCCGATCTTCGCGAGGCCGAACCGGCAGAAACGGATTCCGTTACCAGGTCGACGTTGGATCAGTGAAATTGATTTTGCAGCCGTGTCTGAGACGTCTGTAATCGACGAATCGTAGTCCGGTAATCGAGTCGTTTTTTCACCGGATTCCGGCTGGGAAAAAGATAGCCGGATTGCCTTTGCTGAACGGTTTCTTTTTTTACAAGCAGCTTGTCACCCGGTTTTGTCTGGTCGTTCAGCAAGCTTGTCTGCCGTATCCAGCATCCTGTAACGGTTGTGTTGCCGGGTGGTAGAACCGTCACGATCAGACTGTTGTGTTCAAGCCGTTCAGCCTACCTACCTTGGTTGCTTTTTCTCATCAATCCACGTGGTTAAAACGCCACACGTTACCAAGTTGTATGCTACGTTTTGGCACGGATTCGACTGGGGCCGTGCAGGTTGTCTGTGCCAACGTTCCAGCTAACGAAAAAACTTGTGCCAAGGGTGGCGGACATGAAGTCAGCAAAATACCAAAATCTGTGGATCGCATTGGCGGTCTGGGTGTTGTTGTTTTCCGCAGGCTGTCGTTCTGTTCGACTTCCGGCCATCGATCCATCTGGCAATCAGGTTTTTCTTCCCAGTGGCAACACGACATCCTGGCTGGGCGGCGGTGCTCCAGGCGAAGGGGGATGTTGTCTTGGCTTAGACTGTCTCAGTTCGTCGGGAAGCGGATGTTGTCTGGGGCTGGATTGCCTGAAGTCACCGTTTTCGTGTTGTAAAGGATTGGAAAGTTCCTGTTTCGGGTTGTTGAACAGTCCCGTCCAGCCGCCCGTGGCACCCGCCTTCGCGCCGCCACCGCAGCCTCCATCGTGCTGCGATCAATGTGGGAAAAAAGGGTGTTTTGGCGGTTGTGGTTTGAGCCACTTCGGTCATCAAAAACAGCACTTAATACCCAATCCGCGGGGCTTCAAAACACGGGGTCAACGAGGCGAGATCATTATGACGCCTTCCCGGATCATTGCGCCGGTTGGCAGCGAAGTGGTTGTGTTGGCCGGAATCTGCGGTGGCGACGGGTACTATGTGCTCAATCAGCCACTGGAATGGATGTTGTCCAATGACAGCGTCGGGCAGTTTATTGAAATCGGCGGGATGCATCATCCGACTTTCAATCAAGTGGTTCCCCCGTCGGCGAAGAAGGTCAATGGTCAATACGCACATGGGCGAACCGGTTTGAAAGACCGAATGTTGACCCGCGGCACACCAACCCCGGCCGATGATATTCACGCGTTCAAGGGACAGGCGTATACCAGCCTTTCCAGCGCGTCACCGGGGACCTCGTACGTTACCTGCTTGGCACCCAAAGCCGAAGCCTGGGACAAACGAAGATCATCGACCGTTATCCACTGGGTAGACGGAATTTGGGCG
>JABACA010000155.1 GCA_014237975.1 Mariniblastus sp.
CACGGGTCCGTATTGATCGTTGCATCCGCAATCAAACCAATGATCCTTGTAAAATCGGCCGGCAGGGCATTCCGAGATGCTTTAAGCGTTGCTTCAGGCCGGTGCATGACGGGATGGGGAAACGTCACTTCCTCGGTGGTGATTCCGACAAACACCAGTTGACCCGTCGGTGCCAGGTAATTCATCGCTTGGGCCATGGACCGATGGTTGCCTGTTGCATCGGTAACGACCGAATACAGGTCGCCCCCCGTGATCTCGCGCATCTGCTCAATCTCGTCACCACCAGCACCTGACAGAACCGTGTTTTCAATTCCGTAAGTCCGCTGGCAGAACTCAAGCCGAGACGGGACCAAATCCATGACCGTCACCTTGGCTCCAGTCAATCGCGTGAATTCAATCGTTGCCAAACCGATGGGCCCCGCGCCGATGACCAACACATGGTCACCAACTCCGGGGCTGCCCCGGTCGGTCGCATGACATCCGATGGCCAAGGTTTCGACCAGCGATAATTGCTCAAAGGACAATTGGTCGGAAGGGTGAAGTTTATCGGCGCGAATCAGGAATTGCTCCCGCAAACCTCCGTCGATCATGACACCAATCACCTCGAGTGAGGCGCAGCAATTTGGATTGCCGTGGCGGCAGGCGAAACACTGGCCGCAATTCATGTACGGTTCGACGCTGCAACGTTCCCCGGGCTGGAGCTGGTGGACATCGGGCCCAACGGACATCACTTCCACGCCGAGTTCGTGGCCCGGTATACGGGGATATTTGAAAAACGGCATTTTCCCGAGGAAACCACTGTAATCGGTTCCGCAAATCCCCATCCGATGGGTTTTCACCAGGGCCATTCCGGGCCCCGGCTCGGCCGGAAACTCGACATCGATCAGCTGGAATTGACGGGGTTCTTGAAGACGGATCGCTTTCACAATTTATTCCGAGCCTATCGTGGGTGAGGGTAATTCAGAATTCTAACGGAGGCGCCTAGAAAAACGAACGGCATGGCCGACCACATTTCCATTTTTTCGCCGTTTCCATTTACCTGTTGAATTCGTCGGCCGGCACAAAACTACGTTTTATCAAAACGTTCTTCGTTTTTCGTGACAATTTAAGCCGGATTCGGCGGCCGGGAAATCGACTTTGCCTGGACTAACATCCTCTACAAACCGAATGGTTCAGTTAGACTGGTGGTTTCCGCGAAGAGTAACCTGATTGGATTAATGAATCCGTGCGACAAACCGTAACGCTAAACCCGAACGACAACGTGTCCATTGCCCTGGTGGAATTACCGGCAGGGACCGAGGTCGATGGCCTCCAGGTATCACAGACAATTCCGGCCGGTCACAAATATGCCCAATGCAATATTTCCACGGGGCAACCGGTTGTCAAATTTGGTTTGCCCATCGGTAATGCCATGGTAGATATTTCAAAAGGCCAGCATGTACACGAACACAATCTGGCCACCGCCCTGGTGCAGGGAGAATTTCCCGCATGGCAAATGCCCGATCCGACGCAAGAAAACCAACCAGCCGTCTCGTTTCAGGGATTCGACCGGCCCGGTGGCAGGGTCGCTGTTCGAAATGAGATCTGGATCATCAACACGGTCGCTTGCGTCAATCAAACGGCCAATCGGCTGGCAGAACGCGCCAATCAAACGCTGCTTGATTCATTGGACAACGTGGATGGATTTTTTGCGTTCCCCCATCCCTACGGCTGTTCGCAACTGGGTGATGATTTGTCGGCCACGCAACAAATCCTGGCCGGCTTGATCAATCATCCTCACGCCGCGGCTGTCTTGATATTGGGACTGGGCTGTGAAAACAATCGCATGGAATCACAGCTGCGATCGGTCGATCCTGGAAAAATGGAAAACGTCGTCTTTTTCAACACACAGCAGGTCGAAGACGAGATGGTACAGGGAATGGAGGCGCTTTCTGATTTGGCCCAACGCGTTAACCAACAAACGCGAACGCCAGTCCAAGCGGAACGGCTGATCCTGGCAATGAAATGCGGTGGCAGTGATGGATTCAGTGGAATTACCGCTAACCCGCTGCTGGGGCGTTTAGCCGATCGGCATTGCCGAATGGGTGGTACGGTCCTGTTGACCGAGGTTCCCGAAATGTTCGGTGCTGAGTCGTTATTGCTTTCCCGCTGTGCCACGGAGGAAATCCACCAGCAGCTGGTCCAAATGGTGAATGGATTCAAAGACTATTTCCGGGCCCACGAACAACCGATAAGTGAAAACCCGTCTCCCGGCAACCGGGAGGGTGGCATAACGACCCTCGAAGAAAAGTCGTTGGGCTGCGTTCAAAAGGGAGGAGTCCAAGCCTTCGTCAAACAGGTGGTTCCCTATGGGGCAAAGGCCCAGCCCGGTTTGGGTGGCATCGCTCTGATCAACGGCCCGGGCAACGACGGGGTCTCGACCACCGCACTGACCTGTGCCGGTGCCAATCTGGTTTTATTCACGACCGGCCGGGGAACTCCTCTGGGTGCACCCGTTCCGACCCTGAAAGTATCCACCAATACCGATTTGTCACAACGCAAGCCGTCCTGGATCGATTTTGATGCGGGGCGATTGATCAGCGACAACGCTACCCTCGATGAATTGACGGATGAATTGTACGAGCTGGTGCTACAAATCAGCTCGGGTGACGTACAGGCCAGAAACGAAGTGAATGGTTACCGCGAAATTGCCATCTGGAAAACGGGAGTCACTCTTTGAAGATTCTGCAATTCGGTACCGGTCGTTTCCTCCGCGGTTTTTTTGCGCCGCTCATCCAAGACGATCATTCCATCACTGTCGTTCAGTCTCGGCCTAATGCCGATGGCGCCGAACTCATCAACTCGCATTTGCAAGGATATCACGTCTGGACTCGCGGCGTCCAGGCCGGCCAGTTGATCGATGCGCATCAAACGGTCCGTTCGATTGGCCAGGCACTGAATGCCAATACAGAATGGGAACAGCTGATTGCATCCGCCCTCGACCCGCAGATGAAATTGATCGTTTCCAACACGACCGCCGCCGGTTTGCAATTGGATGAACAGGATGCGACAGGCGACGTGCCCGGGCAATGTGCCCATTCGTTTCCCGCAAAAATCACCAGCCTGTTATGGCATCGTTACCAGCGCGACTTGCCGGGAATCACCTTGCTGCCGTTGGAGTTGGTTGAGCAAAACGGGACCCAGCTCAAGAGACTGGTGTTGCAACAGGCGCGTCTTTGGCCGTCCACCAACCAACCTCGGTTCCTGGATTGGATTGAATCCGACAATCGATGGCTCAACAACCTGGTCGACCGAATCGTCGTCAGCCCCTCGGACCCGCCCCCCTGGCCGGGAAGTGACCCCCTGGCGGTGGTGGGCGAACCCTTCCGCATGTTGGCTATCGAGGATGACAAGGGTAATCGCGTCGTCATTCCTGCCGACCCGATGATCATCTGGACAGATGATCTGGCACCTTATTTTTTAAGGAAGGTCAGGATACTGAATGGTCTTCATACGGCAATGGTCGCTAAATTCCTGCCGGCCGGCATGCAAACGGTTTTGGAATGCGTCCGGACGTCCGATTCGCGGCGCTGGTTAGACGAACTGTTGCAACATGAAATACTTCCTACCCTGGCGCATCGCGGGTTGAATGAAACCGCGTTTGCCGAAGATGTCATGGAACGTTTCGAGAACCCGTTTTTTGAACACCGCCTGGCCGACATCGCCAACGGTCACGAGATGAAGCTGACCGTCCGCCTGCAACCCACGGCGGACGAATATCGAAACGCATTTAACAAAGAACCTACCAAGTTGAACGAAATACTGAATCACTGTCCCACCCAGTAAAGCGATCCGATGCCCGACACCCTGGAAAACCTGTTATCCAACCTGCGACTGATACCGGTTGTTCGACTTGATGAACTGTCACATGCCACTGGGTTGGCCGACGCGCTGGTGGCCGGCGGGCTACCGCTGGCGGAAATCACCCTGCGGACACCCTGTGCCTTGGCCGCCATCGAAAAACTGGCCGGTCGCCAGGATATCCATATCGGTGCCGGAACCGTGTTGAACCAAACCCAGGCCGCCGACTGTATCAATGCCGGCGCCCAGTTCATTGTTTCGCCGGGACTCGATCACGACCTGGTCGCCTATTGTCAGAACCGGGATATCCCCGTCTTTCCAGGCGTCAGCTCGGCAACCGAGATCCAGGCCGCTTACAATCAAGGGTTACGGCAGGTCAAGTTTTTCCCCGCCGAAGCATCTGGCATTTCCCGTTCACTCGGCCTGGGTCAGGCGCGGCTGACCGCCCTGGCAGCACCCTTTCATGAAATGAAATTTATTCCCACCGGTGGCATCGACGCCGTGAATCTACTTGACTACCTCGATTTGGATTGTACTTTGGCCGTTGGTGGAAGCTGGATGGTCAAACCGGCACTTTACGAGTCGGGAGATTTCTCCCAGGTCACCGAGTTGACCAGCGCCGCGGTGCAGATGGCAAAGGGACACGATGATTGAGATCAAACCGGCAGCAGACTGCCAATTCGATATCCTTTCCCTCGGCGAGGTCATGTTGCGGCTGGACCCCGCTGACGGCCGGGTCCGTACGGCACGGCAGTTTACCGCCTGGGAGGGTGGCGGTGAATACAATGTGGCTCGCGGCCTGAGCCGTTGTTTCGGATTGCGCGCCGCACTCGTCTCGGCGTTTGTCGACAACGAAGTGGGGCATCTGCTGGAAAACTTTATTTTGGCCGGCGGCGTCGACATGAGCCACGTCAAGTGGTTTCCTTTCGATGGGGTAGGGCGCAGCAGTCGCAACGGGTTGAACTTTACAGAACGTGGATTCGGTGTTCGCCCAGCCCTCGGCACATCCGATCGCGGCCACAGCGCCGCCTCGCTTCTGAAACCGGGCGATATCGATTGGGACCATCTATTCGGCGAGCAGGGAGTTCGCTGGTTTCACACTGGCGGCATTTTTGCGGCGCTGTCGGACACCAGCCCAGCCGTGATTCGCGAAGCGTTAGCCGCTGCCAAACAACATGGCACGGTCACGTCCTACGATTTGAATTATCGCGATTCACTCTGGAGTAGTTTTGGAGGTCGAGAAAACTGCCAACGCGTCAATCGCGAATTGGCACCATTGGTCGATGTCATGATCGGTAACGAAGAAGATTTTACCGCCTGTCTTGGATTGAATGTGCCGGGCGTCGATTCGGAAATGAGCCAGCTTCCCATCGAGGGTTTCCAGGCCATGATCCACAAGGCGTCTGAACAATTCCCCAACCTGCAGATCGTTGCAACGACCATGCGAACGGTCAAAACGGCGACCGTCAATGACTGGTGTGCCGTCTGTTGGCAGGGAGGTGAACTGTTTGAATCTATCAAGCGGCCCAATCTCGAAATCCTCGATCGAGTCGGTGGCGGAGACAGCTTTGCCTCCGGTTTGATTTTCGGATTCCTGTCAGACCTGGGGCCACAGCAGGCCGTCGAATACGGCGCCGCTCACGGCGCATTGGCCATGACGACCCCCGGCGATACGTCGATGGCCAACCGGGCCGAAGTCGAAGCATTGATGGCAGGAAAATCGGCGCGGGTCAAACGCTAACTCGAGTGACGCTGCCAAAGTTAACCCCCAACGGATAGCACTTGATCATGGAAAAAAGGAAACTTGGCAACACGGATCTGGAACTGACGGTTCTCGGCTTCGGAGCCTCATCGATGGGGGCCGAATTCAGGCAGGTCGATTTAAACGAAGCACTCAACAGCGTACGGATGGCGCTGGACTGCGGGATGAACCTGGTCGACACGTCACCCTATTACGGCCGCGGACAATCCGAAGTTCTCCTCGGTTACGCCTTGTCCGACGTGCCCAGGGATTCGTATTACCTCTGTTCCAAGCTGGGGCGTTACGCGCCGGCCCATTTTGATTTTTCGGCCAGGCGGGTTGCCGAAAGTGTCGACATTAGCCTGGAACGTATGCGGACTGACCACCTGGATATCATTCTCTGCCACGACCCGGAGTTCGTCGATTTGAACCAGTTGATCGACGAGACGATTCCGGCGTTGCGAAAGGTCCAGCAACAGGGCAAAGCGCGTTACATCGGAGTTTCCGGTTACCCCATGAAGATGTTTCGGGAAATCCTGGAACAGACGGAGGTCGACCTGATTCTGTCGTACAACCATTACACCTTACAAAACACCATGTTGGCAGACGAAGTCGATTGGTTGCAGGCCAGGGGAGTGGGCATCATGAACGCAGCGCCGTTCAGCGCCCGGTTGTTGACCAATGCACCGTTGCCGGTCTGGCACAAGGCGACACCCGAGGTTCGTCAAATATGCCAGCAGGCAGCCGACGCCTGTAGCCAGGCCGGTACGGACATCGCGAAATTGGCACTTCAATTCTCAATCCGGAACCCGGCGTTTGCGACCTGCATTACCGGCTCTGCCAACCCCGAGCGGGTAGCCCAATGGTGTGATTGGATACAGGATCCGATCGACGAACCGTTACTGGAAAAAATTCTCCAGATTCTGCAACCGATTCACAACTGGTTCTACATTGAAGGCTTGCCCCACAACAATGACCAACCGACAATAGCCTAACCAACCGGTCACGGCCGGCTGGCGCCCGCTTGAACCCATTCACAAGGTTAAAGGATTCCCCCATGAGATATTTGGCAGTGGTCTTGTTCCTGTTCATTCAAATGTCAGTGTGGAATCTGCTGGTCGATGTCAGTCCCGCGCAGGAAGCGGCGCCACCCAACGTGGTGATCGTGATCACCGATGACCAGGGATACGGCGACCTGTCCTGCATGGGGAACCCGGTTCTCAAGACACCCAACCTGGACGACTTGTACCGGGACAGTGTCCGCTTGTCGGATTATCACGTTTCGCCCACCTGTTCGCCAACCCGCGCCGCGTTGCAAACGGGGCATTGGACCAACCGAACCGGAGTTTGGCACACGATCATGGGCCGCTCGATGCTGCGAGAAAACGAAATCACCATCGGCCAGATGTTCAAGGACGCCGGTTACGCTACCGGGATGTTCGGCAAATGGCACCTGGGAGACAATTACCCGTTTCGCCCCGAGGACCGCGGTTATACAGAGGTCCTGCGGCACGGGGGAGGTGGCGTCGGCCAGACCCCCGACTACTGGGACAATGCCTATTTCGACGGCAGCTACTGGCACAACGGTCAACCGGTTCCCGTCAAAGGTTTTTGTTCGGACGTCTTTTTTGATTACGCCAAGCAGTTTATCAAGGACCAGAAAAAAGCGGGTAAACCTTTCCTGGCTTACATTTCCACCAACGCACCTCATGGGCCGATGCACAGCCCGGAAAAATACAGTCAACCGTATTCGGACCAACCCAAACACGTCGCCAATTTTTTTGGGATGATTGCCAACATCGACGACAACGTGGGGAAACTTCGCCGCTTCCTCGATCAACAAGGATTGAGCGATAACACCATTTTCATATTCACCACCGACAACGGCACTTCCAGTGGCGGCAAAGTTTTCAACGCGGGAATGCGTGGCCAAAAGGGGAGTGAATATGACGGCGGACACCGGGTTCCCTTTTTTGCCCATTGG
Source organism: Mariniblastus sp. (assembly GCA_014237975.1). Lineage (GTDB taxonomy): Bacteria > Planctomycetota > Planctomycetia > Pirellulales > Pirellulaceae > Mariniblastus. The sequence continues at coordinate 7,566 of JABACA010000155.1, forward strand.
CCGCAAGGCAAATTAACGGGAGGCCGGGACATCGAACCGGTCACGGCCCATGTCGACGTCCTGCCTACCCTGTTGGATTTGTGTCGAATCGACAAACATCCCGACGTGCGGTTTGATGGCCGGAGTATCGCGCCGCTGTTTCGAGGTGATAAAGAAATGGAATGGGGCGACCGAATCCTGGTCACCGATTCCCAACGGGTCAAAGACCCGATCAAGTGGCGAAAATCGGCCGTCATGACCGATCGTTGGCGGTTAGTTAACGGCAAACAACTTTTCGACATGCAGAATGACCCGGGCCAAAAGAAGGACGTGGCGGCCGAAAACCCAAAGGTGGTTAAGCGACTGACCGATTTTTATGACAACTGGTGGAACGAGCTGGAGCCGACCTTCAGCCAGCCTAGCCAGATTTATTTGGGGCACCCGGCTGAAAATCCGGCCCGTTTAACCTCCCACGACTGGATCACGACGGGAACGACACCCTGGAACCAGGCGCACGTTCGCCGGGCCCTCAACGGCCCTGCCAACACCGGGTACTGGAACGTGAAGGTGGCCGCCGCCGGTCCGTATACCATCGAACTGCGACGCTGGCCCCGAGAGGTCGACCAGCCGATCGATGCCTCTTTACCAGCCGGTCAGCCTGTCCCGGGCGCCAAGGCGTTCCGCGAAACACCCGGCAAATCGATCCATCCGGTCAAGGCCAAAGTCACGATTGGGGATCTCACCAGGGAGATGGATATCCCGCCAGATGCCAAGCAAGTGACGTTCGAAATGGACCTGCCGGCCGGACCGCAGCAATTGAGCGCCAGGTTTATCGACGACGAGGGTACCGAACACGGTGCGTATTTCGTTTACGTCGAGCGGAAGTAGAAGGCAACCGAAAGACGTTGAATACAGCTTGTGCCGGATCGTTGCGCGACCGTAAAATCACCCGCTCTGGTGGACTTCCAGCACGGTAAACGCAACGGCGGCCACCAGCAGAATTGCGCCTCCCAGCCGGGCCAGCATAATGGTTGTCGCCGTGTTTTTTTCCGCACCGCCGAACCAACTGGCCAACGACCAGGCAAACAGGACGCCCCACAACCCTCGCAAACTGTAGACGACATTGATCCGCGCCGCGTCGCCATGTTGTGCAATGGCGTAAACCAGGAACATCGCCTGAATGGCAACCAGCGCGGAACCCACCAGCAAGCTCTTCCAGGCCATTCCTCCCTTTACCAATTTCCGCGGTGAGTCCACCCAGGGAAGCAGGCCGAGTGACAACAATCCAACCATCCAGTAAGTCACTGGAACGATCCGGCCCGTCCCCCATTCGGGTGACCACGTCTGTACACAGATGTCAAAGGCTGCAAAACAACTCGCCCCGGCCAGGGCAAGCCCGACCGTCAGGAAAACACGTTTATGATCGGACGATGAAACCACGAAATTGATCAACACAACGCCGGCCGTCGCCAGAATAGCTGCCAGCCAGGTCGACAAGGTAGGCATCTCGATGCCGAACAAAACCAGGAACATCGAAACGATAATCACCTTGCTGCTGGCAATCGGTGTGGCGACCGAAACATCACCCAGGCTGACCGCCGCCAAGATACCGCATTGACCCGCGATATAAAAAATCGCGATGACCAGGGGCTGCCAAAAATCGTGCCAAGGCGGCAGTTCACCATTCAGGAACCAGAAACCGGAAAAGGTAATCGCGGCCATTGCATTGGCCAGAAATACCGAGGAGAAGATCGACGTACCGGAATGGGATGCCCGGTTGAGAAACAGCGCCGCAAACGCAAAAAGAATGCTAGCGATGAACGGGAAAAACAGATAAATGATAAATTCCTATACCGAATGGCAACCCCGGATGGCGCCTGGCCCATTTTCCGTAATGTTGTAACAGGGATGGGTGGTAAACCAAAGGGACCCGGCTTGGCAAGCGGACATCCACTCATCGAAGAACCCGATCGGCCCGTTTGGCATCGAACACAGACTAGTTAGCGGCCGTATCCTCAAGCAGTCCAATCCAGGGACCCACAAACGCACCGTTGTCGTGATAGGTCCGTCCACTGATCAGATTACCATCGATCACGCACGCTTCGTCGACGTAAATACCACCACGGACTTCCAGGTCGAAACGACATTTCGCCACGGTTGCCATCCTGCGACCTTGAACGCAATCGGCGTAGGCCGGGATCTCGACACCATGACAAACACTGGCGATCGGTTTGCCTGTCTCAAAAAAGTGCCTGGTAATGCGGACCAGGTCTTCGTCGTAACGGATGTATTCGGGCGCCCGTCCTCCCGAGAAAAAGATCCCCGTGTAGTCAGTCGGATCCACTGCCGAAAAAGCCAAATCTGCCACTATTTTATAGCCTTGCCACTCACGAGTAATCGTCCAACCTTCGGCTACTTCGTGCATTACCATCTGGTATGCCCTCTTCTCGGGGCCGACAACAACCGGTTGAAAACCAGCTTCCTGCAACCGGTAAAACGGGTACATCGTATCGAGTGTCTCCGATGCATCACCGACAACAATCAGTACTTTTCCAATCGCATCCTTCATGATTTTCTGTCCGCCTGGCTAGAGGATTTCAGTGTTTTCAGTTTGATAAACTCAGGTCGTTGTTTGTAGAAATTGTCCAGTGGATAACAACCGGAAACCATTCCATGACGTGGGGCCGTCGTGCAATCACTAAAAGTACGACAGATCTTGCGGCGTTTTAATGTTTCACCGGATAGCACATCGGCCGGCAAATCCGGGTACGACAGGACCATCCGCCCCAAACCAATACAGTCGGCCTGGTTTTGCCGGACGACCGCTTGCGCCACATTGGGCAACCACTCCTGCAGGTACGAGTAGCCGGATCCGACCACAATCAGCTCGGGATGCCTGCGTTTCAATTCGGCGGTCGCACCGACCAATCGGGCAACGCCCAGCAGAGGATCTTCGGGAGCAAGGTATCCATCCGATGGCGGGTAGGCCGCCGGTCGTTGAATATGCGGGACGTAATAAGGGCTGCCCGCCGTGGTGCACAACAATTCAATCCGCAGCGATTTCAGCAATTCCAAAAACCGCGAGGGTTCGTCCAGGTCGATGCCGACACCGGATCCATCGCCACCAAACGCATAGACATAGTGA
>JABACA010000156.1 GCA_014237975.1 Mariniblastus sp.
GACTTCCACGGGGTTGCTTTCCTGGTCCTCGCCGTCGGTCAAGACAACAATCGCCTTGTGATCGTTGGATTTTCCGAGAAACGATTCGGCCGCCAGTGCGATGGCATCGCCCAGCCGCGATCCTCCTGTTTGCACGTTGTAGGGTCCGACTTCGTCAAGCGATTGTTTGAAGTCGGAATAATGGCGTGTCAGTGGGACCTGCTGTTTTGCATCACCGGCAAACAACACCAAACCGATTCGGTCGCCGGTCATTTCGTCGACCATGTCCTTGATTTGCTGTTTTGCGCGTTCCAGTCGATTCGGTGTGGCGTCATCCGCCAGCATGCTTCGTGAAACGTCGAGTACGAACATGACTTCGATTCCTTTTTGTGGCACTTCTCGCCAGGTTTTACCCCATCGAATATCTACCAGTCCTATGACGAGTAGTGTCATCGCTGTCAGCGCACTAACGGTCCGCCACAGCATGCGACGAGATGCGTTTTTCGGGAGCAGCTGGGCAAGCAAGTTACTGGTTGCAAATCGCCGTAGAGCGTGTCTTCGGTAGATCCATGCTGCGACTGCTACCGCAGCAATCGCTGTTACCAGCCAGAGCCAGTTCAACTGGGCAAAGTGTCCAAATTGAATATCCATCGTGTTCCTCGTGTTATTCCTGGCGACGTAGGCCGCTCAATTTTTTGTTAAGACAATTTCATTAGCCTTGTTCACTCTGTTCATCATGCGGTTGCATTTCGAAACAGCGTGTTGCAAAGCAATACCTGTGCCATCAAGCAAAATAAACTCAACAACAAGATGGGAGGCAAGGTGAAGGGTCCCCATCGATACGGTTCCACTGCCAACTCCCGGTAATCAACCAAGTGACGAGATTCGACATTGGATTTTTCCAGTTGGTCAATCTCGGCGTAAATATTAGCCAAGGACTCTGTGTCCGTTGCGCGAAAATATTTTCCACCCGTTTCTTTTGCGACCTTCTGCAATGTGTCCTCGTCGATGTTCACGTCCATCATTCGAAGCACCTTGCGACCCGTGTACGGGTCGGTGACGGGAACCGGTGCTCGACCCTTGGTGCCGACGCCAATCGTGTATATCTTGATATCAAACGATTTCGCCAATTCAGCCGCGGGGATTGGGTCGATGGAGCCATCGTTATTTTCACCGTCGGTCAGCAGAATCATGATTCTGCTTTTGACCAGGTTGTTGTCAGATTCGCTATCGCCATTGGTTGATTGACTTTTCAAGGCAGCCAGTTTTTCAACCGCCAGTCCGATGGCATCTCCAATTGCCGTTCCGTCCTCGCTGCGCTCCGTTACAATTTCAGCGGTTTCCAGCTGCGACGATACGTAAGTATGGTCGAGAGTTGGTGGTACCAGCCCATCGGCATGCTTGGCAAATGTGACTAAGCCAATCAGGTCACTGAATCGTCCTTCCAGTTCGCCGCCTCCGTTGACAAACCGATTTGCAACACCTTTGATAGCGGTTAATCGATCTACCGGTTGGTCTTCGAACGTGAAATCCATGGCCTGCATACTGCCACTGCAATCGACTACCATCTCGATGGCAATTCCCTCGGAATCCGTAAGGGTCTGTTTCCTGCCTTCCTGGGGACGCGCCAGGGCAACGATCATCAGGACGATGGCAGCCAACCCCAAGGCCGGCGGTATCCAGCGAAATCTCTGTCGCCAAGTCAGTGGCAAGTCGGACAGCGCATGAGTGGAGCTAAATTCAATAGATGATTTGCGGCGCCGCTTGAACAACTGGTAACCAATCAGAGGTACTACCACCAGCAGCAACAGGAACCATGCAGATGAGGTGTGGAACATTATTCAAACTCCTTAAATCGATCCTCGCCTGGAGGAAGTTGTTTGTGACTTGGGTCCTCAGTGGGTTGGTCACTTTCGTTGATGAATTTTCTGGCATTGCCAAGCGCGAGCTTGATTGCGTCACCGTCTGGTGCCAAGCCGGCAAATTTGACCATGTCGGCAAACTGCAAGAACTCACTCAACTGGTTGCGTAAGTCGACACTTAGTTGGGAGTCAGTTTGCAATTCGTGTAAGAACTCTTTGGTGGTAAGACGAGGTGCCGACAGATCGAACTGCCGTTGGATAAACTGTCGGATAATGTCGGTTAACGTCACGTAAATCAATTCAGGATTGCCGCGAAACAGATCGCCACTTTTTTCGAAGTCATCCAGGGCCTTGAGTGCCCATTGGCGTGGTGTCAGACTGCGGCGATTTCGCACCAACACCAAGGCCAAGGCCAGGCTGCACAACAGTCCGCCGGTGGTCCAAAAGATCCATGTTTGTGACTTGGGTTGGTTTATATCCAGAAAGACGACTCCCTTGATGTCTCTGAATTCAATCGGGTTCTCGGGACCTTCCAGTGATGATGCGATCGTGACGACGCTCTGATCTGTCTTGAGGAACCCCGTAACGGGTGGTTCGGCCCGTTGGTCGACATAGGCGACGTCGACCGACGGAATGACCTGTTGCCCGGCATGAATATTTTCCAGTTTCAAATGCCGCGTAAACTGACGGCCGCTGGCCAGTGGGATATCAAGGTCATCACGCATTTCCACCACATCAAACGTGCCCAACTGCTTGAGTGATTCGGGAAATCGCACCAGCACATCGTTGGGAGCCTCGACCTTAATGGTCATCTTGATCGGTTCGGCGATACGCGCTTGATCACGATCGACCATTGTTTTTACAGTGACACCATCGACCCCGACTGCCTGGGATGACTCCCATGCCCAGGCCGGGGACGGAAGCAGCATTGCCAATACCGCCAACCCCAGCGCGGGTTTCACGAGGCGCGCCAGGTTCGAGGTAGGGCCGTTTGGCCGATGGTTCACAAGTTTATTTTTTTTGTTGAGGTGTTGAGCAGTCATTTTTTTTCTCCTCGGCGATGGAAGTACTCCCGAATCGGATCGACGTAGTCTTGACCGGTCATGATTCGGATGGGCTCGATCTTTAATCGCCGGAAAAGGTTGTCCTGTTCTGCGATTTGTGTTTTGGCTCGCGCGGCAAACAGTTCGCGGTTACGGCGACTGGCCGTATCAAATTGTGTGACCTGTCCTGTTTCACTGTCCTTTAGCTCAATCATGCCAACGCTGGGCATTTCCAATTCTCTTTGGTCGCCGATCACCACCGGTATGATGTCGTGTTTCCGTTTGGCGATTCGCAGTGATTTTTCGTAGTCACTGTCCTGGAAGTCACTGACCACGAAAACAATCGAACGTCGTTTGACCGTTCGAGTCAGGTGCGTTAATGCGGCCGCCAGATCGGTGCCCTGCCCCATTGGTTGGCAGTACAGCAGTTCGCGAATGCAACGCAAAACATGTTTTGATCCCTTCCGAGGCGGAATTGTTTTTTCGATACCGTCTGTAAACAGCATCAATCCGACCTTGTCGTTGTTCTGGATCGCTGAAAAAGCGAGTGTTGAGCCAATCTCGGTTACCAACTCTCGCTTGGTTTGATAGTGAGTCCCAAGTCCTTGGGAAGCGCTCAAATCAACCAACAGGAATACGGTCAGCTCCCGTTCCTCACGGAACAGCTTGATATAAGGCTGATTGCTGCGAGCGGTTACATTCCAGTCAATGGCCCGAACGTCGTCTCCGACCTGGTAAGGCCTGACTTCTTCAAACTCGATCCCGCGACCTTTGAATGCCGAATGGTATTGTCCGGCTAACAGGTCATCGACTTTGTGGGATGTCCGAATTTGGATGCGTCGAATTTTCTTGACTAGTTCTTGAGGAATCATTTTGGTTCCAACTGTGATTAGTTGTTTAAGGTTCGTGGTTACGGTCCAGAAGGTTGGTCGTGGTGAAAGCGCTGGCATCCCGTCCGGCGGAGAACTCCGAAAACGGAATGCCGCACTTCACCTGAAATGGACAGGTCCTAGGGGACCCGGATTTGATCAATGATGGATTTGACGACATCATCAGATGTTTTGTCTTCCGCTTCGGCCTCGTACGTGATTGCCAACCGATGTCGTAATACGTCGAGTGCCATATCTTTGACATCTTGTGGAATCACAAATCCACGGCCGTGCAGAAAAGCATTGGCTTTGGCAGCCAGGGTCAATCCGATCGTTGCACGCGGTGATACGCCGTACTCGATCCAGTCCGCAACCGGGACGCCATAGCTGTCTGGCTCGCGTGTCGCCATAACCAGGTCGACGATATAATCCTTGACCTTGTTGTCGACGTAGATCTTGTCTACCAGTTTCCGGGCTCTCTGGATGTCTTCCGGTTGCATTACGGTTTCAACGGAATGCGATTGGTGCGTTTTCGACATCCGGTCCAGGATCATTTTTTCCTGGTCGCGATTCGGGTAATCGACAACGACCTTTAACAGGAATCGATCCATTTGAGCTTCGGGCAGTGGATAGGTTCCCTCTTGCTCAATCGGGTTCTGGGTTGCCATGACCAGGAACGGATTGTCCAGTGGAAACGTCTCCCCACCAATCGTTACTTGGCGTTCCTGCATCGCTTCGAGCAGGGCACTTTGAACTTTTGCTGGAGCCCTGTTGATTTCGTCAGCCAATATCAGGTTCGAAAAAATCGGACCCTTTTGCACAATAAATTCCTGGGTTTGGGGTCGGTAAACCATCGTGCCAATCAAGTCCGCCGGGAGAAGGTCGGGGGTAAATTGAAGCCGCTGGAATCCCGTATTGATCCCCTGGGCGAGACAGGCTACGGCGGTCGTCTTGGCCAGGCCTGGCACCCCTTCGATCAGTAAATGGCCATTGGCCAGCAGTCCGATCAACATCCGGTGAATCAGTTTTTCCTGTCCGACGATTACTTCACCAACCTCCTCAACGAGTGCGTTAAAGGGTTTGCATTCCTGCTTGATTACTGTCGACAGTCGATTGATCTGATCATGCAGTACATTTCGTTCATTCTGATTCGAGCTTTCTCGTCGACCGTTGTTTGAAGTCGTTGACATCGTAATTGACCTTTCAAATTTTCCTTTAGGGTGAGCGAACTGGTTTCGCATTTGAGTTTTGTTTTGGACGTAGGATGGAACGCAACCAAGGTGCCAATGCGACAGAAATTAAATTCGAAGGCGAAAAACGGGCTTATTGCGAATGACGCGGGGCATCCTGTGACGAGCGGGGCAAAAAGCCACAACCGAAAAAGAGCGAGAACAAGTCCAAGCCTTCACGGTCGGGTATGGGCCTGGAAACACCGCCGAAAGTTAACCGCAAATGGGGCTCGGTTTTTCTTGCTCCCAGGTAAGGTTTGTTGGGGTGTCGGGTTCCACGTTTCCCGACTTACCCTTACCGCCAAGAGATCGCCGAGAGATCGATTGGTTTCCCGGCTCTGGCAGTTTCAGAAATTGTTTTTGAATTGGCACGCGACGTGCAATCGTTGGAAACCTAACGCGGGGCGTTTTGTAATTAGTTATTGACATCCACACCGCCGACCGCAATCCAACCCGTTTAATGAGAAAAGGAAGTCAGATGAAAAAGTTTTTTACTTACTCACTTGCCGCAGCAATGGCAATCGGTTCCTGTGCCGCTCTTAATTCTGTTTGGGCCGACGGGACCGTCTCGGAAACTGAAGTAACCAACAAGGACGAGTCCAAGGCGAATAGAACCAAGGTATCGCAAAAAGGATTTGCAGCCATGCAGACGATTCATGCTGCCCGACTGGCAATTTTCAATGGCGAGCCGGATGCTGCCAAAGAAATGCTGGGCAGAGCCAATGGCCTAATGAAAGAAATGGCTGAAGACAATCACAATTACGAAGCCAAAGAGGGACAGGTGCCGATCAACGGTTCCATCACGCTGGCCGAGTCGTTTGTACCTAACGAAAAACACGCTAGTTACTTGGCCAAGGCGAATGAGCATTTCCAAAAAGGCCAAAAAACAGAAGGGATGGAGCAGTTGCGGCAAGGAGAAATTGCTGTCAATTTTGCCCGCGTCCTGATGCCGTTTGAATCGACCTCGAAGAAATTGACCGAGGCGATTGAACTGGCAAACCAAAACAAGTACTACCAGACCAACTTGGCTCTCAAGGCAGCCGAAGAGGGAATGGACTTTGATTCGATCAGCCTTTTCAAGGCACCTGCCGAGGGAGAAAATGAACCGAAGTGATTGACTCATTGAAACATGATCACAGAAATTGAAACGCCAGGATGATATTCCTGGCGTTTTTTTATTGTTTCGTTTTGATTGCGCTGTTGGCCGGACCTGCCATGGCTGCGCAAATGGGTGGCGGATCGGCAATCACGTCGATCAGATTCAATGACGCACCGGAATCAGGATCTACACCTCGTCGTTATCATCTTCATAAGGTGGTTTGATTGCCGCGCCTGCGGGCGGATTGATGCGATAGCAGGGTCCGCAATTACTGCAAAACACAATACCGTCGTCAAAATCCAGGATGAGGCTATTGGAGCAATTGCGACAAACCGCGTCCAACTCCTTTTGCGAGACGTCTAGAGATGCTTCAAAAGCAACAAAATTGGCTGTTTCATCATTAAACATGGTTTACTCCATTACTCACGTCAAATGTGTATATAAAAAAGTACGTCTTGAAAACGGCTAAGGCAAGTAACAATTTGTTGAAAAATTGGCTGGTTTCAAGTTCCACCAGCAATCTGGGCGGGATGAGCCCTTGACGAGCAAGCGTTTGAGCAGCTCTGCCAGCAGGACATTTCCCTCAATCTTTTAGCTTGCCGATCCGATTGGTTTCACTTGGCACTTGGCACAGAATCTGTGTGTTAACGTTGCTGTTTTTTTGTCTCAACGCGACGTTTTCACAAAGATCCGCGGGCGAATTTCGAATAGGGAAGTGGATTCTCTTTTAATCAGGAGTCATTGCCTGGCCGAGCAATTCCAGCATTTGGAACTCGTATTGGCCAACAGGATATTTCATTTTTGACGGCGAAATAGGCCGTTCTGTTCGAAATCTGGACCGACACGTTGATCGGTTCGCGGTGGCGGGATCTTTGGCCAATGGCTGTCCTGTCGGGAAGGAAATTCAGCTAATTTATTGTAGGATAGGTACTTCGGTCCAACGGTCCTTTAATCAATCAACTTCAATCAACTGGGGAGGCCAGAATGGTATGGGTTATCGTGGGAGTCATTATTGTTGGTGGCTTTTTTCTGCTTTTGTTCATGTACTTCATGGGGATCTATAACCACTTGATCAAACTGCGGGCTCGCTTCAAGAACGCGTTTGCCCAGATCGAGGTCCAGCTGAAACGACGTTACGACCTGATCCCCAATCTGGTCGAAACGGCAAAAGGCTATATGAAGCATGAATCGGAAACGCTTGAAAATGTCATCAAGGCGAGGAATTCGGCGATGGGTGCCATGCAGACAGCCGCCGCCAATCCTGGTGAGGCGGGAGCCATGCAAGGGCTGGTCGGTGCCGAGTCGGCGCTGACGGGCGCCATGGGTCGATTGAACGTGGTGATGGAAGCCTACCCGGATCTCAAAGCCAGTCAGAACATGATGCAATTGTCCGAGGAACTGACATCGACCGAAAACAAGGTCTCCTTTGCCCGCCAGGGATATAACGATGCCGTGACCACTTACAACGTGGCCCGTCAGAGTTTTCCGGCAAACGTGGTGGCTGGGATGTTTGGTCACTCGCAAAATGCGGAGTTGCTGGAATTCGACGATAGTGAAGCGATCAAGGAAGCGCCCAAGGTTTCGTTTTGATTAAATGGAACGAATGGGAAATCTTGACTGTACCTGATAAGGCGCCCCGTTGATGGATTTCTTTGAGCAACAAGATTTGGCGCGGCGTCACACCCGGCGCCTGGTCATACTTTTTGGTATGGCCATCGTCGGTATCATGCTGTCGGTCTATGTCGTTGTGGCGATCAGTGTCGTTGGTGTTAACACCCAGACCGATGACCAACAGGAACAGATTGACCCGGTCGGTGTCTTGACCGATTGGCGGGTCATTGCGCTGGTCGGGGGTGGTACGTTGCTCTTGATTGGTGGCGCCAGCACCTACCGGATATCATCCTTGAGCGGTGGCGGCGAGGTGGTTGCCAGCACGCTCGGTGGCAAACCCCTCAGCCACACCACCGACGATCCGGACGAGCAACGGGTGCTGAACGTGGTCGAAGAGATGGCCATCGCTTCGGGAATACCTGTGCCACCGGTCTTTCTGCTGGACGAGGATGGGATCAATGCGTTTGCCGCCGGTTACTCGTCACAGGACGCCGTGATCGGGGTGACCCGCGGCTGTGTGAACAACCTGACCCGCGACGAGTTACAGGGCGTGATGGCCCACGAATTCAGCCATATCCTCAATGGGGATATGCGTTTGAACATCCGCCTGATCGGGTTCGTGTTCGGGATCGTGGTGATCGGATTTTTAGGTTGGCAGTTACTCCGGGTTTCACTTTATTCGGGAGGGCGGAACAAAAACGGCATGCCTATTGTCGCGATCGGTGCGGGACTGATGGCAATCGGGGCGATAGGTACATTCTTCGGGAAATGGATCAAGGCTTCGATCAGTCGCCAACGGGAGTTCCTGGCCGATGCCTCGGCTGTTCAGTTCACGCGCAATCCGGATGGTATTGGCGGAGCCTTGAAACGGATTGGTGGTAATTCGGAACATGGTAAACTCAAAAACCATGCGGCACCCGAGTTTAGTCATATGTATTTTGCCGACGGGGTCAGCGGTTTTTTCGGTTCGATGTTTGCCACGCATCCACCACTGGAACAACGGATCAAGCGAGTGGAACCGAACTGGGATGGCAAGTGGTTGGGTAGCGCTTCAAAAACAACGAGAGCTGACGAACAGAAACAGGATCGTCAACGTGCGGAGGAAAAACGCCGAGCTGGTATGAAAGATATAGTTGCCGTGATGACCGGCATAGAAGCGATGGGTCAAACCACACCGCAACATGTCGAGATGGCCCATCAACTGATTTCCGAGATTCCAGACGAGCTCCGACACGCGGCCCACGATGCTTACGGCGCCCGCGCCGTGCTTTATTCCCTGGTACTGAACAATCAGCCAGAGATACGCCAGCGGCAGTTGCAGGTCTTGCAGCAGCACGCCGAAGCGGGGCTGGGTGAGATGACCCGGAAAATGGCCGATTCCGTGCACCATCTGGATCGTCAATATCGCCTGCCGTTAATCGATATCACGCTCGGTGCCCTCAAGCATTTATCGCCGACCCAGTCCAAGAATTTCAGGACCAACCTGGACCTGTTGGTCAAAGCGGATGAAAAAACGGACCTGTTTGAGTGGATCCTGTTGCGAATCGTGGACCATCACCTGCACGAACCGAAGAAGGTTCATGCCAAGTATTACGGCTATCAACATTTGCAGACGCAGTGTCGGCAGTTGCTCTCGGCACTGGCCTGGATTGGCCAGCAAGACCCGACCAAGGCGGAAAAGGCATTCGTCGCTGGCCTGAATGCGTTGCAGATCAAGGTCGTACCGTTGATACCCCGAAATGAAATTGACATGAGCGAGGTGGGGCGAGCGATGGACACCCTCAATACAGTGGCGACGCCCAAGAAGAAAAGGTTGCTCGAGGCGTGTGCGGCGACGATTGTTGACGATCAAACCGTCACGCCCAACGAAGCCGAGATGATACGGGCCATTTCCGAGTCGTTGGGTTGTCCCATGCCACCCCTGTTGCCGGGACAGCAACTCGTTTGATTGAGCCGCGGCGATTACGCGAGCGCGACGCGCGTCACTTTGTGCTGTCGAGCTTATCTTTTCTAGGTGCCGAATAGGCAACCTGGTTAGATCGGCACGCAGACCCGTCTACATGGCAACGGCCTGTGAGGCGCGTGCGGTACTTGGCAAAAAACCGGTAAGCAATATCGAGAACTTGTTTGATCAACGGCCACCGAGTCAATTGGACGATCCGGCCGTACCCGGTCGCCTGGTAGAGGCGGCGAAACACCTCGACACCAGTGACCCAACGGCCATCAGGTTCGCGACCATGAATTTGCGCCATCAACGTCTCGTACGATTTGCCGTGCCGGTTTTCGTCAAACGATGGTGCTGCAATATCAACGAACTCAACCTGATGATCCCGATCCCGTTTTCGTACCCAGTCGATTTCGCGTCGGCACAATGGACACTCTCCATCGAAGAACACCTGGAATTTTTCATTGAAGGACATGGCGAGAGGTTCGTTGTTTGATGGAATGAAATACGGTCACCCGATGATTCGCAAAGAGAAGCCGGCTGGATTCAACGAAACCGGTGGGCTGGTAAATCTCGAGTCGTTTTCTCAATTTGGCGGGATGAACGCGATTCGCCTCTCGCCCCAATCATGTCTGCAGTCTCTGTTCTTTCCTCAGGGATGCCTGCCATTGTCCGACCTGGAAGCATAAAAAAAGGCAATCACGTATTCGTGATTGCATCGTTTGAAATGGTAAACCTAAGCTGCGGCACTGGCATGGGTTGTCCCATGCCACCCCTGTTAGCGGGCTAATCACGGGTTTGATCTTCTACCTGATCCTTTGATTGGCTGGCTGACTGTCGGGCCTGTCGGGCCGAAATTTTTCGTTTTGACCAGCAGACCAGGATCACCAGGAAAATGCCAATCGGCACATAAGTGAACAGCCAGAGAACCCAACGCGTTTCAGTTGAATTGCCGGGGACCAACACCGAGTTCTGGGGATCGGCCGGGTCGTAGTAAACGGTCGTTGGTGATCCCTGGGGATATTGCTG
>JABACA010000157.1 GCA_014237975.1 Mariniblastus sp.
CCAAGATCAATGCAGATATCGTTGTCTTTTGGATGGGGCAAACCGAATCACTCGAACTGCGATGACATTTTTACCCGGTTTCAACACTCCGGCGGGCACTGGGTAGTTTCGCACCGTGTAATGGTGGCCGGGATTTTCATAACCGCCGACCCGCGTGCCGTTGACCCAGGTAACATCCATGTCGTCGATTTGACCGAGATGGAGCGTTGCCGCGGCTTTGGCCTGCTCACCCGATAGTTCGATACTCTTTCGGAACCAGACGACCCCATCGAATCCAGGCAGTTCGACGGTGTCAAAGTGACCCGGCAAGTTCATCGTTTTCCATTTGCTATGGTCGAAAGTCGGCTTAACCCACGCTTCACCCTGTGAGCCAGGATCGATCCCCGCGATCCGTTTCGACCAGTACGGCAGTTCCTTTTTTGGCAGCTCCGCAGACTGCTGAATCTGGGGAAGCTTCTGTCCAAACTCGCCACTGTAAACATCACCGTCGGCTGTATTGGTCACGCCATCAACCGTGGTATTGACCGCAGCGGCGGCGAATTTAACATCGCCAATGTTTAGGTCTTTCGTATCCCCGAAATTGATTGCTTTGATAACGTCCTGGAGATCGAGAGCCGCCGAGCTTTTCAAGATCTCCACGCGATCCGGGGAATCTAATTTTCCCTTTGATAAGATCAAGCCGCCCAGATGGAGGGGCCCCTTGATTTCAATATCGATGTTGCCATCGGTGAGAGTAAGCGTATGGCGGAGAACGCTTCCATGGTCGAAGTTTCCCCCTTGTTCTTTGAACATGTCATAGGCTGTTTTCACCGTCTTCCCTTCGATCACGATATCCGCAGACCGTGATCGCCATCCTTCATAAAGAAGGAGTTGCAGCGTATAGGTCCCCTTGGGTACGGCAATGTCGACGTTGGGAGAACCATGAATGGACGCCGCCAAAAGCTCTGGCAAGTTAGGCTGGTGCAATGCGGCGAGCAATTGCTCCTTAGTATGCTTATCAAGAGCAATCTTCGGATTATGAGTCAGGGTCGGGTTGCGATAGCGAACCGTTTGAGGCGGTCCACCGTGAATCTGAAACGCGATCTTGCCTGCCCGTTCACCCTGCGGATCTTCGATGGCGACGCAGAGTTTGCCGTTGATGGCGGTCCAGATGCGATCGCCGACGGCAAGAATCTCGTACCGGTTCCATTCACCCGGTTTTACAGCGCCCGTGGCGTTGTCGTTCCAGTCGAGTTTGCCGCGGCCATGTTCGTGATAGAGCTTCCCCCAGACACCCGCGCCAACATCGGCCTGGTAACCGATCGCCTGCCCGTGAGCATTGACCGGTTTGGAGCGGAACTGGATCCCGGCGTTGCGGTCATCGGGCGTCAGCTTGACGTCGACCACCAAGTGAAAATCCTTGACTTCCACGTCGGACCAGATGAACTCGTTCCTCGGCACGTCTTTTTCGGAATGCCCGACGATCGCCCCGTCTTGGACCGACCAGTAACCCTCACCGCCCTGCCAGCCGGTAAGGTCTTTGCCATTGAAGAACGTTGTCTGCTGGCCAGGTTCCTTATCTTGCAGCTGCTCGTTGGGGTTGGCCGCGCGTTGAGTGCCCAGCCAGCCGACCACGTCGACGAGTTCCCGGGATGACAACACGGCATCGATGCCTGTTGGCATCGTGGAAACCTTCATCAACTTGCGGGAATCGATATCTGTCTTGGGAATCTCCTTCTGCAGGCCGCCGGGGATACGCAGGCTCAGTGTGTCTTTCGTTTCGGCACTGACAAATCCACTGTGCAGCATACCTTCATGCGTCAGGACCATCACACCCTCGTAACCGAGGCTGATCGTTTCGCTCGGATCCAGGATGGACTTGAACAATTGCTCCGCAGTCAGCTTGCTACCAATGGTAGATAAATCGGGGCCAAAGTCTTTGCCCTGGTCACCAATCTTATGGCATTTAATGCAATCCGCTTTTTGGAATGCGGCGAAACCCTTGCTAATATCGGGTTGCGTGTCCAGCAGTTTTTCCAATGGCCAACGAGCCTCGACCGGGACGAGCAGGTCCCGTTGCTCGGCAGCGTAGGTCCGGGTATTGGGATCCGGGGATAAGGTCAATGCGGCGATGGCAGAGGCCAGATACTCTTTGGGCAGGCCATTGTCCTGAACCAGCTTCATCAGCGATTGAGCGGCAATCGAAGTTTGACCCATGGCGGCGATCGCCAATCGCCTGGTCGCCTCGGGTTGTGATTCGTTGGTGACAACGCCCAACAGATAGTTTCGTGAATGCTCGTTTCCAACGTACCCAAGCGCCTTGATGAAGGGAGTCGCGCGTTGGGGGTCCGCCAGGGCGTTCCAGATGGGATCCCATTGCTGAAACGAAATCACCTGCCCAACCGCCCGGATGCCCGACTCCTGTTCAGGATCCGCCTGGGCCATGTCCATCAAATGGCCAATCATGTCGCGGCGGTCAAACCGCGCCACCAGGTCGACAAACGTGACGGTCCCCTTGCTGGCGAGCAGGGTCGACTCGATCTGTTCGGCCACCTCGGGATGCGCCTCGAGAAACTCCGCTGTCGCCCGCTGAAAAGCTTCCAGGTAGGTCGCCGGGTTACCCGCATCAGCTTGCAGGATCCTGTTCACCGCCGCTTGTCTCAGTTCGTCCGGGTGAAAATCGAGGGCCCGCAACAGTCGCGGGTGCTCGGTCGCTGGTACATCGGGGTCAAGTAACAAACGGGCCAGCAACTGGGCGGCGGCCGGAGCCCGCGATCGCCACACGATATCCCGGCCGGCTGGGGCCTGCCAGGCGTCGCCCGTTTGGGTCAGCCAGGCATCGAGGCAGGCCGCTTCCTTGCCAACTTCACCAATCCCCAATGCCTCCAGGTACCAGCGATCAGTGCCGTCATATTGTCCGGCCAGCTCGACCCATAACTGAACGGACTCGGGCGAATCAAGCCGGTGCAGCGACACGGCACATTCACGTCGCACCAGGGCCGATTCGTCGCGGACCAAACGCCCCACAACTGGTTCCACCGGCAAGCGATGACGTCGCGCCATCCGCAGCGCCAGGGCGCGAACGTCGTCCGATTCGTCCTGCAGCGCCATCTCGATCGCCCCGTCGGCACCGTCGCTGAGGGCCGCCAACACCCACAGGGCGCGGGCGCGGAATCGCGGGTTCGGATCGGTGGCCATCGATTCCAGTGCCGGGCGGGCGCGGGCCTGCATTTTAACCAACGCGGTCCAGGCCCCGTAACGCGCCGACAGGTTCGGGCTTCGCAACGCCCGAACCGCACCCTCGGGTGTTTGGTAGTCGTAAAGGGGAACCGTGTAGGGATGCTCGGCCGGCGCGACCCGAAAGATGCGACCCGCGTCGTTGATCGTCCGATGGCAACAGTCAACCGGGTCAAACCAGTCGGCAATCAACAGCGAGCCGTCGGGTGCCACCGAAATATCGGAGGGGCGGTAGTCGCGATCCTCGTCACTGTGAGCCAGGTCGACGATCCGTGCGGAATAGCCGGCGCCTTGCCGCTCAGTGGGAAACGCCCAGACCCGGTTGCGACCCGTCTCGGCATGAATCATCTGCCCTTGAAACGGCGCAGGCAACAGCTCGCCTTCGTAGACCAGGATACCGGTCGGCGCACCCGAGCCGGTGATCAGCAGGTTGGGCACCACGCCCGGATCGTTCTGATGCCACATTCGGCGTTGCATGGTGGTTTCCATGTTGGTGCGGACCGTCCCGTAATCGGCGCCCGTTTTCTCGTCTCGATAGCCGTAGTTGCCGTACTCCATGACAAAATTCACGCGGCAGGAACTCGACCCGTTGTCGTTGTCCGACTGCCACATCGAACCGAAGGAATCGACCGTCACTTCCCAGTTGTTGCGAAAGTTATGTCCGAGAACTTCGACTCGGCTGCCGTCAAGCTCACAGCGGATGACCATCCCTTGCTGGTAAGGCTGCCGGCTGTTGTCGACCGGATGGCCAAAAACATCTGTGACCAGTGTCCCGTCTGCACGACGCAGCTCGGCGTTGAAGTTACCGAAGTTGAAATACAGCCGACCATCCGGCCCAAACATCACTGCATGAATCGCATGGTCGTGTTGGCCCTCACCCCCATTGACGACTTTGCCCTTGAACAGCAACTTCTTTTTGTCCGCCTTGTCGTCGCCATCGGTATCGGTGAGGACAATGATCCGGTCGGAGACGGACACGATTGCCTGGTTGCCAAGCACACAGACGCCGTGCACACCATCGATGTCGGGGTCCTGGTAAAAAACCTTGGTACGGTCGGCGCGACCATCCCCGTCGCTGTCCTGGAGGATCAGAATGCGATCGCCTTGCTGGCGGTTCTTCTTGCGGTAGTTGAGTGCCTCGGCCACCCACACGCGACCCCGGTCATCGACGTCAATGCTGGCCGGGTTGGATAACTGGTCCGCGGCGAACGGTTCGACATTCAATCCGTCCGCCGTGATGATGGCCGACGAACCGGCCGGTACCGGCTGGGAAACGGGTGGATCCTCCCCGCGCAAGTCTTGTGCCGCTCCGTCCAGGCCTGGCGGCGGGGAGGCTGGTTGGGCAACGACCTGCCCTTTGTCTCCACAAAAAAAAGCGCCAAGGACGATACCGAAAAAAATGATCTGTCTCATACCCGACCTGATGCCCTGGCTCGTAATGGAAAACGATCTGCTCTTGGTTCATCGATTATTTTACCACTCCTTGTGGTTAAATGAATCACGTGCGGAAAGATTCTTCTTGATTCCACGACAGCCCGGGAACCGACGGCGATTTTGTCGCCGGGCCGGCTGTTGAACAGAGTCGCGACGGAGGTCGACAGCGGTCGATGCTGTCCTGCCTGAAATTCTCAATTAATCCGGCTCGCCTTGCAAAATCCAGCCAAGACACCACCCCGCCCGTACCCATAATTTGTCCAATATTCTTGCGGGGCGGTCGAATACTCGAAAAACAGGATGAAATCCCTGTTATCCGGTCAAGACGATCGGATTGCCGGATCGAGTGTCGACACGGCAAACGACGCCACGTTCCCGTTTCAGAATGAAAGGCCAGCGAGCATGAAACGATTTCTAGTAGTCTTGTTAATCGGCGCGGTTGGATCAAGCATTGGGTGTAGGCCCAAGCCAGCATCAACATCACAGGAGGAACCGAAAGCAGAAGTGGCCGTGACGCACCCCGTGTTTCACACGTCCATTTCACATCAATCAAACCAGCGCCCCGCGGTACTTGTCAACTTGCGAGATACCAGCGAAGACTACTTCTTCACCGCCGAACTCTACCTGTCCGTGCAATCCAGTCGTTTCCCCAACGGCACCAGGATCCTGATGCCGCTGAATGTCGGGGATTTCGCAGGCTGCCAAAAGCGTTTCGTGCAGCTCCCGTTCGAAGTCGAACAGGATGATACGATCGTTTTCGAACTACTTGACGATGACAGGCTGAGTGCCGAACAGGAAGAGCTGATTCTCGATGGATGTCGCGCTTGCGGATTTTGCGTGGTCGTGGCCGGTGAGTGTTACGCCCCGGGGTCGTCTCAACTGACAGCGCCCGTCTCTGCCGTTTGCAGCGAAATCCTGGGCGAAGTGATTGTCAGCGACATTCGACAGCACGGTTTCGAGAATTTTGGCACGGCCCAATATATCGTGCCACGATATCTGCCGGAACAGCCGCACTCGGCGAACCAGCTTGATATTATCAGCCGCTCGAATTACGCCCCGGCATCCCTGCAGGTGTACGGGCCGAACACCGCGGTCGACTTTGTCTACGATGGTACCTAGGGCCGAAGAGGATCGGTATTTCCTCTGGTTTCCGATTGGCGGGCGTTGATACGGGGGCGCTCCAATACGCCCCCGAGCAGAGCACCGATTTGCGGCAAACGGCCGACCTGGATCGCAACCGGTGCGCGAGGCGGCACCCGTGTTGCAAAATGTATGACTGATTTGCCATTTAAATACCAGCCAACGCGGCTCCAACCGGCTATCTTAGAACATCGACGGCCACGTCGGCCGCTGCCGTGACCGAGGACAACCGGGGGGGGAACGAGTGCCAAGAAAACAACCGAGCGCAATCGGTGTTGCATGCGGGTTGGCCTTGATGTTGTTCGGATCGGCATCGATCGTGCAGGGCGAGCAACCTGCCAACATCCTGTTCATTGCGGTCGACGACCTGAATGACTGGATCGGCTGTCTCGACGGCCATCCCCAGGCCCGCACACCCAACATCGACCGACTGGCCGACAGCGGGATGCTGTTTACCAACGCGCACTGCCCGGCCCCGGCTTGCAACCCGTCGCGGACGGCCATCATGACGGGCATCTCGCCCCACCGCTCGGGGCTGTATGAAAACGGCCAGAAGATGCGGGAGGTGCTGCCCGATGCCGAGTTGCTACCGAAATATTTGTCCCGCCACGGTTACTGGTCGGCCGGATCGGGCAAGCTGTTACACTACTTTATCGACGCGCCGTCGTGGGACGAATATTTCCCGGCCAAGGAGACGGAAAATCCGTTTCCGCGAACGCTCTACCCCGACCAGCGACCGGTCAGCCTACCGCGGGGCGGCCCCTGGCAATACATCGAAACGGATTGGGGCGGGCTCGATGCGACCGACGAAGAATTCGGTGGCGACTGGTTGGTTTCCCAGTGGATCGGTGAGCAACTCGGCAAGCAGCACGACCGACCGTTCTTCCTGGCCTGCGGAATCTATCGACCTCACGAACCGTGGTTCGTTCCGCAAAAGTACTTTGACCAGTTCCCGTTGAAAGAGATTCAGCTGCCGCCCGGGTACCGGGAGGATGACCTGGCCGACCTGCCACCGGCCGGACAGCGGCGTGGCCCCAACCGCTACTTCAAACATATTCGCGGCGAGGATCAATGGAAGCAGGCGATCCAGGGATATTTGGCCTCGATTGCGTTCGCTGATGCGATGGTCGGCCGCGTGCTCAACGCGCTAGAGAAGGGACCCAACCGTGACAACACGATCGTCGTGTTGTGGTCCGACCACGGCTGGCACCTGGGTGAAAAACAGCACTGGCAGAAATACACGGCCTGGCGCGTCTGCACCCGCGTTCCGCTGATTGTGCGGGTTCCTAAGGGAACCACCGGCCTGCCCTCTGGCACCCGGGCGGGCAGCGTCTGCGGTCAGCCGGTCAACCTGCTCAGCCTATTCCCGACGCTCACCGAACTGGCCGGTGTGGAAGCGAAACCGGATAACGACGGGCCGAGCCTGGTGCCGCTGTTGAAGGATCCGCAGGCCGATTGGCCCCACGTCTCGATCACCCACCTGAGTGAGCCCGGTTCGTTCGGACTGAGCGCCGAAAAATGGCGACTGATTCAGTACGCCAACGGTGATCAGGAACTGTACGACAGCGACAGCGACCGCTATGAACTGACCAACCTGGCCGGCCAGGAAAAACACGCGCCGCGCTTGGCCCAGCTCCGCTCGCTGGCACCGACCGAGTTCGCCCCGCTGGTGCCACCCCAGGAGGATTCGCTGCCCAAGCTGCCCTGGCAGGCGGCCAGCGACGGTCCGGCCCCCGCCTCGAAGCCGGACGGCAACCCGTTTCAAGTCGTCTTTATTAACCGCAACAAGCAGACGGTCAAGCTGCACTGGATCGACCGGCAGGACCAGCCGAAGTTGTACGGCTCGATTGAGCCCGGCAAACGAAAACGACAACAGACCCGCCCGGGCGCCGTCTGGCTGATTACCGACCAGGCCGACCAACCGCTGGGCCACTTCCGCGTTGATGATCGCAAGGCGCAGGCCATCATTCCCAAGGCGCAAGATCTACCGAAATCGGCCCAGGCAACCAAGCGGCCCAACGTCCTGTTCATCGCGGTCGACGATCTGAATGACTGGGTCGGCTGCCTGGGTGGCCATCCCCAGGCGCACACGCCCAACATCGACCGGCTGGCGGCGCGGGGGACCAACTTTACCAACGCGCATTGCCAGGCGCCGATCTGTGGTCCGTCGCGGGCCTCGTTTCTTTCCGGTCGATACCCGTTCGAAACGGGCCTCTACGATCAACCGAGGGGCAAGGCGAAGATGGTCGACGATGCGACCCACTTTCGCGGCCAGCTGATGACCGAGTATTTCGCCCAGCACGGCTACCGAACACTTGGTGTCGGTAAGATCACGCACGGCTATCCTTTGAACCAGGCGGTGCAGAAAGCGGGCCCCAAGGGAAGCTCGGGTCCGAAGCCACCCAACGAGCACCGCTTTCACTACACGCCCGACCCGGCCGTCCCTTACACCGGCACGCAGACCGACTGGGGCGTGTTTCCCGAGTCCGACGACAAGATGCCCGACTTCCAGGCCGCGGACTGGGCGATCGAGGCGCTCGCCACACACGACGGGAAAGGGCCTTTCTTCCTGGCCGTCGGTTTCCACCGGCCCCACGTCCCGTTCTACGTGTCGCAGCCGTGGTTCGATCTTCATCCGCTCGACAAGATCGTTCTCCCGGAGATCAAGGACGATGACCTCGATGACGTGCCGGAGATTGGTGTGAAGGTGCACGAGTTGCCGCGCTACCCGATGCTGCCCTACCTGCGGGCCAACGATAACGAGCAGCTCCGTCGCTGCACGCAGGCTTACCTCGCCTGTACAACCTTCGTCGATAGCCAGGTGGGAAAAGTCATAGAGGCCCTCAAGCGGTCGCCGGCTGCGGACAACACGATCATCGTTCTGTTCTCCGACCACGGCTACCACCTGGGAGAGAAGAACCGCGTTTCCAAGCATTCGCTCTGGGAAGAGTCGACGCGCGTGCCGCTGATCGTGGTGGAGCCGGGGCAGTCGGAGGGTCAGCGCTGCGATCGGCCGACCGGGCTGATCGACCTCTATCCCACGCTCCTGGAGCTCTGCGGACTGCCAGAGCGGGCTCAGAACTCGGGGCTCAGCCTCGCGCCGCTGCTGCGGGATCCCGAGGACCCGTCCGTGCCGTGGAGGCACTCCATTTCCACGACTTACGCGCGGGGCAACGTTAGCCTCCGCTCGGACCGCTACCGCTTCATTCGCTACGTCGATGGGAGCGAGGAACTGTACGATCACCAGCACGATCCGAACGAGTGGACGAACCTGTTGGCCGTGCAGGGTGCGGCTGAGAAGTACCAGGCCGTGTTACAGTCATTCCGGGCCGAATTGCCAGAGCAGCAGGCCGCGTACCACCGGTCGGTCGGCACGGGTGCCGTCAATGCCTGGTTCGAGGCGTACTACAAGACCGTCCCCTTTCAGGGGAGCGAGTGATTTCGAACGGGCCCGCCCGTTTTTTGTCAAAGACCTGTAAGAAAGGTTGCCAGCTGGACCGAGCACTCAGACGACACCAGCAGTAAAGGAAAACGAACACGATGAAATCGATTCAACCGACCGGCTGCCCAGTGCCTTGCCGCCTGTTGCTCCTGGCCGTGGGGCTGGCCGTTTTGTTTGGCAACGCTCCTGCCGAGGCTGCCGACCAAGGCGCGCGCCCCAATATCCTGTTGCTGGTCGGCGACAACTGGGCCTGGCCGCATGCGGGCGCTTGTGGTGACCCGTCGGTCAAGACACCAACGTTTGACCAGATCGCCCGACAGGGCGCCCTGTTCACGCACACGTTCTGCCAGGTCCCCTCCTGCTCGGCCGCCCGCGCCGTGCTGTTGACCGGCCAGGCGTCGCATCGCCTGGAGGATGCGGCCAATTTGTGGGGCCTATTTCCCGATCACCTGACAACGTACCCGGAACTCCTTCGTGAACACGGCTACGCAACTGGCTACATGGTCAAGGGTTGGGGGCCCGGCATCTACCGTGGTCAAAAACATACCCGTTTAAACCCGGCCGGCACCGCTTACCCGAGTCTCGACGCGTTTCTGCAAGACGTGCCCGAGGGTAAACCGTTCTGTTTCTGGTTCGGCTCGCACGATCCCCATCAACCGTGGAACCGGGGTGACGATTTCCGGGGCGATCTCGAGCCGGACCAGGTCGACGTGCCACCCTACGTGCCCGATCACCCAGTCACCCGCCAGGCGATCACCGATTACTACGCCGAAGTTCAGCGGTTTGACCACGAGTGTGGCCAGATGCTCAAGCTGCTCCGCCAGCGCGGCCAGCTGGACAACACCTTGGTCATCATGCTGGGTGACAACGGCTGGCAGTTGCCCCGCGGACTGGCCAACGTCTACGACGCCGGCACGCGAGTGCCGATGGCGATCGAGTGGCCGGCCAAGATCAAGGGTGGCCAAGAATTGGACGCGTTGATCAGTTTCGAAGACATCGCCCCAACCTTGCTGGCGGCCGCCGGAATTGCGCCGCCCGCTGAGATGACGGGGCGGAATTTCCTGCCGTTGGCCATCGGCGCGCCCGACGTGGCCTGGCGCGACGCCCTCTTTCTGGAGCGCGAACGGCACGCCAATGTCCGCGCCGGGCATCAATCGTACCCATGCCGCGCCGTTCGCACCGACACGTTTCTCTACGTCCGCAATTTGATGCCCGAACGTTGGCCGGCCGGAGATCCGCAGTGGCACTGGGCGGTTGGGCCGTACGGCGACCTGGACAACACACCGATCAAACAGCTGATCCTCGAGGGGAAAGATCGGCCAGAATTCAAACCGTTCTTTCAGCTCGGTTTTGCCAAGCGACCCTCTGAGGAACTGTACGACCTGCAGCAAGA
>JABACA010000158.1 GCA_014237975.1 Mariniblastus sp.
CTCGGTTTGCAGGTCACCGTTTTGGCGGCCGAAGAAGCTTATCCGGATTCTACCTTTGTCGAGGACGTGGCGCTCCTGTTTGGAGAATTGGCGATTGTCACCAACCCGGGTGCGGCCCGTCGCAACGGCGAGGCGGGGCTGATCCGGCCGCCGCTACTGGAGCATTTCGAAACGTTGTCGTCGATCGACCCGCCCGGTACGCTGGATGGAGGCGACGTGATGTGGGTCGAAGATCGCGTCTACGTCGGGCTCTCGGCGCGGACCAACCCGGCCGGCGCGCAACAGTTGGCGGGTTACCTGGTGAACGTCGGGCTCGACCTGGTGGTCGTCAAGCTGCGCGAGATGCTACATCTGAAGACGGGCCTGAATTACCTGGACCAGGGGAACCTGTTGGTGACGGGTGAACTGGTCGATCACCCGCTCTGTGCGGACTTCCATCGGATCATTGTGCCGCCCGAGGAGGCGTATGCCGCCAACAGTCTCTGGATCAACGGGACCGTATTGGTTCCGGCGGGTAACCCACAGACGACCTCGATGCTCGAAGCCCGCGGCTACCCGGTTCGGGCGGTCGATACGTCCGAGTTCCGTAAGTTGGACGGCGGTCTGAGCTGTTTGTCGTTGCGTTTCTGAGTTCCTTCTAATTTCATCCAGTGAATCATGGTAATTCGAGCGGCGGTTGGCCGGCGATGCTAGTCGTTGACTTCGATACGGTATAGACTTCGGGTTGTTGGGGATTCGTAGGTTCGAGGTTGATTTACGAGGTTTAAGGGTTGCAATTTCGCCAAGGCATCGCGTTTTTTTTCTGTATGTTGTTGATCGCCCTGATCGGCTGCTCTGGCGAACAGCCGTCTCCTTTTGTCAAAGTCTCCCAGTCCAAGATCGATTTTCAAGCACTCGCTCCGATTCCCGACCAGCTGGGGCTGGCCGGCCCAATCGTCGGAGTACATGAAGATCGCTTGCTTGTGGCTGGCGGTGCTAACTTTGCAGAACCGACCGATCCAGAATTGTGGGAAAAGCCGAAACTTTACCATGATCGCCTGTTTAGCCTCGTCGCGGATTCAAATTCGCCAGGCGGGTATCGTTGGCAGACTGAAACGAACGTCCGTTTGCCCCTGCCAATGGGCTATTCGTCGGTGGTGAGCACCCCGTATGGTGTTCTCAGTATCGGGGGTGAAAACTCTGACGGTCCGCTTGATAAAGTTTTTCTGATTCGTCGCAGTGCCAGGGCGGAGCAGGGTGGATCTCAATGGGAAATCATCGACGGTCCGGTGCCCGATTTGCCGCTACCGGCTACGGCGGGCGGTGCCGCGGTGGTTGGGGATTATGTCTATGTCGTGGCGGGCAAGGTGCAACAGGAAGACGGAACCTCAGGCGCCAGCCGAGTGGTCTGGCGTTTGAAACTAAAACATCTGGCCGCGGCTGGCGATGGGCAGAAGACCGATCCGGTAGGTGCATGGGAACCGGTGGCGGCCTGGCCCGATGCCGGTCCAGAGCGGATGTTCCCTCTGGTAACTTCACAGCATGACGGTTTTGGGCAGCGGCTCTATATCGTTGGCGGGCGATACGTCGGAAATCCAACCGATTGGACGAAATTCATGCCCACACCAGGGGATAAAGAAGCATCACGGCTTCAATTTTTGCGCGATGCTTGGGTGTTGGATCCCTCGCGGTTTGATCCTCAGGCGCTCGATCCGAAAACGGACGTTTACGCCGGACCAGATTGTTGGCGTCGCCTAGCCGACGCGCCGGTGCCGATGTCGGCCGGTTCGATCGTGCCGGTTGGACCTTCTCATTTGTTGGTTCCAGCCTATGCAAGTGGTGACATACTGGCTGAACAAATCAGGTGGAAAGCACGCAGGGGACCAGGAATGTTGACGTTGGAAGGCAAGCCATCGGTTTTCCCGCACCCAGGTTTTCCGCGTCAGCCGTTTTTGTACCATACGTTGACCGACAGGTGGGTGGCTATCGGACAATCGCCGGCGGGGCAGGTGACTACGCCAGCCGTCGTTTGGGACGAATCGGTCTTTCTGATCAGCGGTGAAGTTCGTCCACGGGTACGTACTCGCGATGCGTGGCGCATTACTTTTGATGAACAAGGACGTTCTTTTGGCTGGATCAATATGAGCGTCGTGGTGATCTACCTGATCGGAATGGTTCTAATTGGAGTTTATTTTACGGCGCGCAACCGGACGACCGAAGATTATTTTCGAGGTGGCAAATCGATACCGTGGTGGGCGGCAGGTTGCAGTATCTTTGCGACAATGCTCAGTTCGATTACGTATATGGCTGTTCCCGCCAAAGCATTTGCACAAAATTGGGTCTATGCATTTGGTAGCGCGATGATCTTGTTGGTGGCGCCAATTGCCGTTTATGTGGCGTTACCATTTTTTCGTCGAATTGATGCGACGAGCGCTTATGAATACCTGGAGCGTCGATTCAATCGGGCTGCCCGTATGATTGGGTCGGCTAGTTTCAGTCTTTTTCATGTTTTTCGCATGGGTGTTGTGCTCGCTTTGGCCGCCTTGGCATTGGCCAGTGTAACTCCGTTGACACCTGCGCAGTGCGTACTGGTGATGGGAGCTTTGTCGATCATCTATTGCACTCTCGGCGGAATCGAAGCGGTGATCTGGACGGACACTGTACAAACGGCAGTCTTGTTTTTCGGAGCCCTTGCGTGTTTATTGTTTGCCTGGTTTGGGGCGTCACCAGGAAGTTTCGACGCGGCGATAGCGAATCAAAAGTTTCATGTTCTCAATTGGGATTTCGGTTCCGATTCGTTTATGGTTATGGCAGTCTGGCTGGTGGTGTTGGGTGGGCTGGGACAAAATGTCGCCAGTTATACGGCCGATCAGGCGGTGGTTCAGCGTTATATGACAACACGGACAGAACAGGAGGCGGCCCGATCGATCTGGTTAAATGGGTTTTTGGCGATCCCAGCGGCCTTAATCTTCTTTGGTATGGGGACCGCGTTCTGGATGTTTTTTAGGTCGCATCCGGAAAACCTTGATCCAACCATGGCTACCGATCGGATCATGCCACTGTTTGTCAGCCAGGAGCTCCCCGTTGGATTGGCCGGACTGGTCGTTGCCGGTATTTTTGCTGCTGCCCAGTCTACGGTCTCGACCAGTATGAATTCCGGTGCCACCACGATCGTTACCGATTTTGTGAAACCGTTGCGACTGGCGAAATCTGATAGCGCCCGACTGTGGGTGGCCCGTATCCTGACGCTGGTCATGGGTGTGCTGGGAACCTGGGCCGGGTTGTTGTTTGTCGACCCAAGTATCAAGAGCCTGTTTGATCAGTTCATTGGCATCCTGGGAATGTTCCTCGGTGTACTGGCTGGATTGTTTGCGCTGGGGGCGACCACCCGCCGGGCCAATGGAGTGGGCAGCCTGATCGGGGCAGTGGTTGCCATGTTGCTGATGACGTCGATTGTCTTTGCGGCCAATGACAAGACGGTGTTTGGTTTTTCTCCCAGAGAGATGTTCGATGGAATCGGGTCGCAGTTGTACCGGGTCAGTGGCTACCTCTACGCATTTATCGGGATCTCGGTCTGTTATGTGGTCGGCTACCTGGCCAGCTGGGTGGTCCCCTCCCCACCGGTGGATCTGGCCGGATTGACGCTGTGGGATTCCGCCCGGGATACGGATTCCGAGGATGTCTGACCGGCGAGTTTGGCGTCTCTCAATTAAAGTGCCGGATTTTTTGTCAGTTCACCGACTTTTGACCGTCGAATTCAGAGGAAAAGAAAGTGGCCGATCCGTCCTGGCAGGCAAAAGCGATCGGCCGACCCTTTTTACATCCGGTTAAAGGTTGTATGATTCACCCGTTCGATTAATCAACACGTGTGAGAAACGATGAGCGAAGCAACAGTACAAGGCGTCGTCCACTTGGTGGAAGAGACGAAAACGTATGGCCAAAAAGGATTTCGCAAACGCCTGGTGGTGTTGGAACAATCCAATGGTCGGTTTCCTAATTTTATCCCGGTGGAGTTTATCCAGGACGGCTGTGATTTGGCAGATGGAATATCTGCCGGTTCCACCATTGAGGTCAATTACCGATTAAGTGGCCGTAAGTGGCAACGGGATCCCAATAGCGAAGTCAAGTATTTCCTCAGTGCCGAAGCGATCAGTTTCAAAACGCTCGAGGCGGCCAATGCGGGCGACAGCGCTCCCCCGGTAATGGACGAACCGCCAATCTACGAGGACGGCGACATACCGTTTTGACAAGAACGGTATACGACTGAAGCCATAACCATCGATGGCATTCTGCGCATGTCCGCGGCCGTTACAGGAACCTGTGACGGTCGGAACGACAAAAAATGGCGGAAGTGCATGGGAATCGAACCCACCAACCGCATGTTTTCCATACGGCTCAACGGTTTTGAAGACCGCGGTCCCCACCAGGGAAACTACCACTTCCATTAATGACTAGCAGACGAGACGATTTTGATCGTCGTGTTGGCCGAAAATTCTCCTGATGGAGTAACGGCGAACCAGCATCTGAAATATTACCTCAACAAAACCAATTTGGCAATGATTTAAGGCACACCAAACGATTGGCAATGGCAAACAGCGGTCTGGAAAGCAGTCCTCAGGTAAATAGGAAAACTTGACCCAGGGCGCAAGCCGTTAACGTCGGCAAGTCGGGTAAACCAAGAAAAAAATCCGGTTCCTTGGAACGTCGCTGCTTTTCGAATCGTCTCACCGACATTCACTACTGTTTCTGCCGGTCCCTCACGCAAATAAGGGGAAAGATGATGTCAATCCTGGACTTGGGTACGGGCCTGTTGTTGGCCGCCATGTGCCTTCTGCCTGCGGACGATCCTGCCCAGCCGGATGTTGCCGACCAACAGGATGCAGCCATCAATCGTCAGGATGTCGACCAGCATGGTGAGACAGCCCGCAAAACGATTCGTTACAAGAACCTGGCTGCCGTTTCCTTTGGCAGCCGCCGATCGTCGAAACATTGGGTGCAAACCGGTCAAGGAGTGTTGGTGGCCGTCGACGACGGACTTCAATACGACGGGACCAATCTGTATCTTTCCCTGACCGGCGACCTCGTCGCGGTCGACCAAAAAACCAGGACGACCAAGTGGTCGACCGGTACCGGAGGTCACTGGAATCAAATGACCATCCAGTCGGTTCAGTCGACCGATGACCAGAGAGAGCCAAGAATCGTGGTTGCCTTGAAATCGGCGGGCGGGGATGACGCGGTCGCAAACGTCGTGCGGTACGACTTTAAAACGGGTGCCAGGTTGAAAAAGGACGTTGTATTACCCGAGGGAAAGGTCATCGAGCCGATCGCTCAATTCATGGGGGACGATTGCGGGTGCGATGCGCCGATCGCCCAGTTGATTACCGATCGGCAGGCCTGGATTGAATTGCGTAAAAAATATTTTGCGTCGGTTGCTAACGAACTGCCTCGGGACGATCTGTTCGACGATGGAAAACAGGTCGTGTTGGTGTTGTCCGAGGGCCCCGCTACGAATTGTCGGGGAGTCAAGGCGCAGGAGGTTCTGCAGGGTGAAGCGGGCATGGTGGTTCGATTGCAAAAACAGACCTATCAATCCCTCGGCGATACACCGACGGTTCGACCGTACGGGATTATCGTGTTACCCAGGGCGGACGGTAACAAGTATGTGATCGAAGAGAACCAGCAGTCGTTCAAGGGTGGTCCGCCTGTCTGGAAAGCGACCCATGACTTCCAGGTCGATGGGCGGTAGCGGTCCGGTGATTTGGATAGCGCTCTGCCAGGCACAAACCAGGATGGGCGACCCGTACCGGGTTTTTTCTGAACCGGCCAATTCGCCAAAAGACGGCACGCCGAATGATTACGCCGAATGACTACGCCGAACAGGTTAGCGGCGTCTTCGGCGGGCAAAAAACATACCGAGCAAGGCGGCGGTCAGGAAAGGCGCTGTCAGAGGTTCTGGAATCGCGACGGCCGCAAAGTGGTTGATCCCCACATCGTAAGCGTCGTGTCCACTTATGTTGAGCTGGATGGAGTGAACATCCCTAAAATCAATCCCGAGAAATTCCGTAAAAAAGAACTTCGTCTGTTGGGCACTGGTCACGACCTTGGTAACTGCAAACGTTCCGAGGGTATCCGTTACAACGACTTCAAAATTGGTCGTTACATCGGCGAAAGCAACATCCAAAGAAAAGAGTGAATTGGTTCCGTTTTCGGACAGATCAAGGTGTCGGCCTCCAAAACCTTGTTCAAATTCACCCGACATCAGGTTGTTGTTCAGGCTGTCCCAGCGAATCGACGCTTGCGAGTTCTGCCCAAAGCCGTTGGAGACACTGTACATGCCGGACGCCACGTCATAGATCTCCGTTTCGGCAATGTTGTGTTTCGTGACGGCAACTTGCCATTTGCGGACGCCGCCCAGAATGGAAACATCGGTCGACGTAAAGACACTGTAGGTGTTGACGTTGTTAAAGGACCGGGGAACCGAACCGGAGTTGGCCACATCAAACCGGTCGATGACAATATCAGCCTGGACCATTCCCGGGAAGGAAAGGAGCAACGCAAAAACAGTTAAAGACAGAAGTAATTTCATGGAAGTGGTATAAAACGAAACAATCTTGGTGCAACTTCGATAGGTCGATCTTAACTAGAGAACTCTGTTTTGAGAGAGATTCCTGTCTAAATTTCCAAAAAACCGTGGACTGGGGAAGGTCCCGGCAGATCGGTTTTGCCAAGCAGCGGTGGCAAAGGGGTTAAAATTAAGGAAATAGTAGAATTTCCCACCCGTTCGGTGGGGCCGGGCGGTGAGGGTTAATTTGGTCTTTTGCTCGCTAGCCATCTTAAGACCGTATGATATTCAACTGAATAGACGGCATCCCATTACCATTTCCAGGAACGCTCCCAGTCAATTGTCTTATTGAAGCGAGTCGATATCAACTTTTAGGCGAATTGAAAGATCGTCCCGTCATCTGGAATTACATTCAAGCCCGTGGAATCGAACCAATGAATATTCCGAATTGTCAGTTGCGACCGATGACTAAGACCGACTGGGACGCGGTGTCGCAGTTGATTTACGACAGTACCAACGGTTGGTATCAGCGCCGTGGATTCGACCCTATCTTTCAAAACGGATCAGGCTCGACCCGCCTGTTTTGTGAAGTGTACGAAGCGCTCGATCCGGGCTGTTGCGTGTTGGCCATCCACCCGGCGAGCAACCGAGTGGCAGGTTCCTGTTTCTTCCATCCTCGGGAAACTCACGTTTCGCTGGGCATTATGAACGTGCATCCGGAATTTTTCGGCTTGGGAATAGCGAGTCAGTTGTTGCAGTACGTGATTGAACAGGCGGAACGTTTGACGTTGCCCGTTCGGCTTGTTTCCAGCGCCATGAACCTGGATTCGTTTTCACTTTATAGTCGGGCTGGCTTTGTTCCCCGTTCGGTTTACCAGGATATGTTGATCGCTGTTCCCGCAAACGGGCTCTCTTGGCGTCCGAAATGGATGGATCGCGTCCGCGACGCCGAATTGGCCGATGTGCGTCAACTGGTCGAGTTGGAGATGGCGGTGAACCAGATTTCACGAGAGGGTGACTTCCGTTACTTCATTGAAAATCGACAGGGAATCTGGCATATGTCCGTGCTGGAGAACGAAAAGGGCGAGGTGCAGGGGTTTTTGGCGTCGGTGAATCATCCGGGCAGCAACATGTTGGGGCCTGGCATTGCCCGAGATGCCGAGGTGGCCGCCGCCTTGATTGCCAGCGAGTTGGACCATCACCGGGGACGGTCGCCTGTCGTTCTGGTGCCGACCAATGAAACGGGGTTGGTGCAACAACTGTACGGCGCCGGGGCGCGCAACTGCGAACTTCATTTTGGCCAGGTGCGGGGTGACTATGTTCCCGCCAGGGGCGTGGTCATGCCGTCCTTTATGCCGGAGACGGGGTAAGGTCCGCCAAGGGCTGGAACAGGCGCTGCTCTCGTCATTCCACCACAATCTGGCTGAGGTCGTCGGTCACGGTTGGGTAATGGGGATCCAGCTGTTGCAAGGTGTGACGCATCAATTCGCTGACCAACAGGTTGCGATACCATTTTCGATCAGAAGGGATGATGTACCAAGGTGCGTGCTGCGTGTTGCAAGCGATTAGCGCATCCTGGTAGGCCTGCTGGTAATCGTCCCAGAATTTCCTCTCCGCAAGGTCGGCCTGATTGAATTTCCAGTTGGATTGGGGTTCATCAATCCGGGCTTGTAAGCGCTCGCGCTGTTCTTCACGGCTAATATGCAAATAACACTTCAGGATAATGGTGCCCGATTCACTGAGTAGCCTCTCGAAATCGTTGATTTGCTGGTAGCGTTGCTGCCAGGTTTTTCGAGGAACCATGTCGTGAACCCGCACCACCAGCACATCCTCGTAATGGGAACGATTGAAAATCCCGATATTGCCTTTCCTGGGCGCTACCTTATGGACTCGCCAGAGGAAATCGTGATCCCGTTCCTCTTCACTCGGCTGTTTGAAGGAGTAAACCTGGCAACTCCGCGGGTTCATTCCGCGCATGACGGTTCGAATCGTGCCGTCCTTGCCGGCCGTATCCATGCCTTGCAGCAACAACAGGATCGATCGCTTGTTTTCAGCATAAAGACGACGGGCGTGATCGGCCATGACGATGGCGTTGGCGTGGATTTTTTCAGCGGCAGATTTCTTGTCATACTCGGTCTTTTCTACCCGGGTTTCAAAATTGGATATCTTGATTTTTGAACCCGGTTTAAACGTGTATGGTTTGGGCATGGCTTGGCTTTCTTAGGTATCGGCAAAGGCCTGGACGTTTCCAGCTTCAGCCTTTAACAAAAAAACGATGGTGGGAAAGGCCGTTATTGCCAAAACCCCAGGAAATCGGAGCAGAGGCAATTCAGGAATTTATTTATCTGGTCCAGATATAATTTTTGAAACATGTAAATGACGAGGAACCCGATAATCAAACCGACAAACAACAGCATACTGATGAAACCGATTGTCCCAATGAGCTTCATGTTGTTTTCGGCCCGGTGTTGGTGCTCGACCGAGGCGCGGTCCATCGTCTCGGCCAATTCTCCGGAAATCTCGCCCGTGTCGACCAGTAACAGGAACTCATCGGGAAACGATTCGGTCGCTTTCATCGCACGATAAAAAGACCGGCCTTGCCGCAAATCGTTGCATAACTCAGTTTCCAGGCGTTGGTAATAGTAGTTTTGCGTTGCACGGATCGACAACTGTGCGGTTTCGATCGGGTTCATACCGGCATTTTCGGCGACGGACATGGTCCATGCATAACGCGACAGCGCCAGGCTTTCAATGGTCTTTCCAATCAGTGGAATTCGCCGCGCGATTCGCATCGGCAGGGTGCCAAACCAGCCATGAAGAACGCCCAGGATGAACAGAAAAAGAGTGCCGAAAATCAGGACAACAACGGAACAGTACAGAACAAAATACTGGGTTGTGTCCAACCCCATGCCGAGCCAGTCAATCGGGTCGATATTGCCCATCTCGCAAACCCACCCCATGATCAAGATCAACAATCCAATCACAAAAATAGAGAAAACCAACTCGAACGCGGGCCAGGCAATGCTCATCAAGAACGCGGTGCGGAATTTCACAATGCTGGCATAATGTTGAGATAACCGGCTGAACGATTCTTCCAACCGTCCGCCCCGTTCTCCCGCTTGCACCACCACGACCGCCAAGTCGGGGAAATAACCGTTTGTATTGCGCATGGCAACGGCCAACGTTTTGCCTTGGTTGATTTCGTCAAGAACCCGCCTCGCGTTCAATCGATAGGCAGGGCTACCCGAATTTGCCTCGCGGGTGTAGACCGAACGGATATCCACACCGGCCGAGTAGCTGGTTGCCAGCCGGTGGAATAGCTTTGCCATCTGGTTGTACGATATTTTTGCCATCAGATTGGGTGGGGAAGGATTCGTAAAAACGCTCTGTTAGTTTATCCGCAAACATCCTGATCTGGGAATTGGTTCGTAATGAAAAGGAGAATCTTCCCGCAAACCGGTTGGAAATCGTCGAAAATGGCTATTCCGCGGAACTTGCCGCGCGCTGGACGTCTGATTAGTATGAACAGTGGTGGTCGCTCGTGTTATCTTGCCGGGCCCGCCGGTTGACAAGGAAGTCGAGCCTATTCCTTTTACAGGTGTTTCATGCAATCGAGTCGATTCTATCGACGTGCCGTCTATTGCGTCATCGGAGCGATCCTGCTGGCGATTCCCGCTACGTCGAGCGCGGATTGGCAGGATGATATAGGTTGGACCGCATTAAAAGCCGAGCTGGGGAACCTGCTAGAGGACGGCGCCGGGTTGTCAGTGGCTCAAGTCGAAGCTTCCAGTGGCGGTGCTTATCTTCCCGATTCAACCCTGGCGGAGTTTTTAGGCAAAACATTTATCGATGGCACCGGGACCAACGTCGGTTCCAGTTCCCATGCGACCTCGGTGGCTCGGAATTTTTATTCCAACACCCATAGCATCGCTCCCGGCATTACCCAGATTACGGGATACGATGCCAATGACTACATCAACCGGGTTTTGGGGCATACCAACGGTGGTGATCCCTTGGACCAGGGGTTTGATATTGGCAGCCACAGTTACATCGGGAACCTGGCTGACAA
>JABACA010000159.1 GCA_014237975.1 Mariniblastus sp.
GCAATTGACAAAATTATCGATCACCATCTTGGTTGCCAACGTGTAGGCCTCGAGGCGATCGTTTGCCAAATCCATCAACCGGATTGCTTCCGTTGTGTGGGGAAGCTGCCGGATGTTATCGGGAATGTTGATCGGCTGAAGTGTCATGTTTCGAGATGGGAAACCGGGAAAGCGGGCGGCCGTCCGACAAGGTTCAACACGGACCGATCAGGTGGCACGTATTCGCAGACCATCGTCGCTTAATACGAAAATCTTTTGCTCGTTCAAAGCAACCACTTGCTGGACCTGTGTCAGCGTGATCGTCTTGCCGTTTGAATTGGCCTTCTCGACAAGCTCGTCGACATTCGCCCAGCGCTGCGGGTCGAGTTTCAACCCAATGGATTCCGGTTCATGCCGCAAAATGAAGCTTAAATATTTACTGATCTTGGTAAGGCGTTTATTCATGCGCCCTAGTCTAACCCATTCTGAATGTTTCGTCGCGGTCCAGCAACGACTTGCGGCCCGTCAGTATCGATCATGGTCGGGGTCAACCAACGTTTTCAGGCCTGTAAAATCTATTCGCCTACCGCATCAACTTGTTTGATCCGCTCGATAAATGAATCTGCCCGAGACCTTTAGATAATCGGACAACCGAAACGGGGTGCCTATCTGGTACATTCATGTAAAACTACCATCGCCATTTAGGGTCATCTCCTGCCCGGTCATTGCGACAGGTCCCTGTGGCCCAAGGGTGATATCTTGTGCCAGCCGATGCTGTGGGTTTCCTTTGGTCGGGGACCGATTCCTGCCAATATTTGATCTCAACCGGCGAATACATAACATTCACAGCGAAAACGGTTATCGTTCTTCAACACGGAGTTACAGAAGATGGGGTTGAAACCATGTAAAAAATGCGGTGGTGGGATGGCTCCCAACGCTGCGTCGTGTCCCCACTGCGATGGTCGCTCTTCCGATAACGACTGGACGACTTCCTTCATCAAGACCTGGGTGATCCGACCTTGGATTGAATTTTTGGGCGCAATGCTCATCGGGATTTTGATACTTCTATTCCTGCTATGGCTCATTTAACAAGGGATAGGAATAGGCATCACTTCCCAAGCTGTATTTCTTGCCGCCCCTCTGGTCAAAATACTATCGTCGTCGTCTGGCCGTCATGCTCAGACCAGCCAACACCGACCAGATCAGTAACGTGGTCGGTTCGAAAACGGCGCCCGTGAACAGGGGCACCCAGTTCCATCTCTGTCGGTCCGGAAGTCTTGTTCAGATTGCCCGCACCGGACAGGACACCGGCTGAATTCCACTGGCAACCGACTCGCTTAAGCGTCTGTCAAGCGCTTTTCACTGTGAGCCGAACAATACCGATTTTCAGCACTCGAGGTATCGCGAAATCCTACCTGGCAAAAATTTAATCAAAATTCTTACCGTTCAATGTCGTCATAGCGAGGCGATTATCGAATCTATTTTGTATCTACTCTTTTACCTTGGAGATTAGCATGAACAAATCTATTCTGATGTTGCTCGCTTCCGGCTTGATGATCTCATTCACAGGATGCATGACCTACCCGTTAAACGACACGCAAATTCCTTACCGTGTCACTCATTTCGAAGGTTTTGAACTAGAACCGAATATGCAAATCGACATTCAGGCACGCAATGTCTATACGGATAATTGGGAAACGATCGCCACGACCCGCTCGCGTTACCGAACCATGGGAGAATTGCCAATTCTCGATCCGGTAACGGGACTGGAATTTTTCCCATGGGAAACATGGCCCATCTGGATCGCTCCTCAATATTGGGAAACGGTTGCTCCCAACAATAGGGTTAAATGCCAAATTCGCGGCCTGCGAGAGGATGGACGATTTATCCAAACGTACAATATGGCTCCCGATTGGAGCGATAAAGGGGCCCTGGCCGATTTTGGTGAAAACGGCAATCCGGATAAATTTATTACGCTCTGGTCGTACTAAACAGATTTGAAAACCTACCCAATGTCGAATGGCAGCTTTACACGCTGCCTTTCTTCATTTCTTCGTTATAGGGGCAAGTTTGCGGTAGCCAGGATGTCTAAAACGGCCCCCTGCAAAGTCGAGCCGATGACAAAACATTGTCGCCACGCCCGTTGGCAGCGGAAACCTAGAAAAGGCTCTTGGTTCCACAGCAGGCACACTGATTCGTCCGCAGTAGGATCGCCAGGCCCAAGGTGAAGATCAACAAAAACCCGACGGTAAAGGGTGGAACCTTCGTCACGGGAAAGTGCAGTTCATCGCGAAAACAGGATGGACAATGCTTGATAATCCGTGAACACGGAAATTCGACATCACTCAACGATTTAGACATTCTATCCCAGGCCACAACACTTGCTCCGTAGCAAAGACGTATCGCGGAAGCCTAGCTCACAAAATCCGGGCAGGCGAAAAGGCTTCCCCAGTGGGGGATCTATTTCACACCGAAGACAAGGTTAACGGACCACCAAACGGCAGGGTCGGCCCCGCCTCAAACATTCCAAACGAGACACAGGATGAACCACATGCCCTACCTGGCCCAGCTCGCCGTAACGGGTGTCATCCCGGCATTCGCCCAAAACAGCGGGCAGGGTAGAGGACCCATTCAAAGTAGCAGGCGGTACGGTGATTACCGGCATAGGAAAAATATCGGCAGACCGATTCGAATCGGCAACACCCGGCTGATGATTAACCCACATCGAATTACGACTGCCACCCGATTCGGAAAAACCAGTCTCTTTAAAGACACCGAATCACTTGCCGGTCGGTTTGTTTTTAGTCACCGGGTGTCGCGACACCCGGCCATCCAGAACACCTGTCAGCGCATAAAAAAACCACGGCGGTTAACCGTGGTTCGTTGGTTCCTTATACGTCTCAAACTATCGGCGTCGCCGGACCGTCATTCCAAGACCCGCCAGCATCGACCAGATCAGCACGGTGGTCGGTTCGGGAACGCCATTGTTACCGCCCTGAAAAAGCATGACCGAGTTGCCCATCAATTTTAACCCGTCATCAGACACGTCGCCTGTTTCATAGGACATCCCATGATTCAGATACGTGTACCGACCCCCGTTGGACTCGGTGTAAACGACCAAAGGTTCTCCGTATTGGTTGGTACCTAAAGAGACCGCATTGGGATCGGTAACCGTCATGTATTCAAATCCCTCGCCGTCTGCCCAGCCATCGGTCATGCCTGTAAAATAGGCGGAGGTTTCGTCAACATCCCAGACCGCATCGTAATCTTCATCGTCATATTCGACCGGTGTCATGTCAAACAATGCATTGCCGCTAAAATCCTCGTGTGAATACGCCACCCAGGAGTGCGTGATGAAGTGACCACCACCTTGCAGATAGGAAACAATGGCTGCCGAACCGTTGGCTGTCAATTCATAGCCATATTCGTATCCATACAACAGGACAACGGCGTCATAGTTGGAAAGGTCCGCATTGGCACCTGGGTCCCAGTCGTAATAACTCCCAGGATGGGTTACGCCCTGCCCTAAACCTTGCAGGTAAGGAACGACATCCACTTCCGATTGATCGTCTCCCAAAACGAGTACTGAGGCAAAGCCCACCGCGGGGATAAAACTTAAAACGCCGGCCAACAGGAGACCGTTAAAAATAGTCCGTTTATTCATGTGGTTTTCCAGGTGAAATGACAAGAAGTAG
The DNA here is from genome assembly GCA_014237975.1 of Mariniblastus sp. Lineage (GTDB taxonomy): Bacteria > Planctomycetota > Planctomycetia > Pirellulales > Pirellulaceae > Mariniblastus. Next base: position 3,675 of record JABACA010000159.1, read on the forward strand.
GTACCAACACCGGTATCATCGATTATCTGTTGCCATTGTCAACCCGACAGAAGGCGAATCCCAAGGTCCGTTACCGATCCCGGCCAGCATCGACCAGAACAGAACCGTGGTCGGTTCGGGAACGGCGTCGGTAAACAGTGCCACGCCACCCCCATCGCCCATGCCACCGTAGTTGATGAAAAAGATCCTGACCACCGAAACTTACGATTTACAAAACCGGATTGGTTTATTGCGCAATACGAAAACACGTTATCCGGGCCGAACCAGTTGTTGCTGGACGATGATTGGTAATGAATCCAACAACTCCGGAAATTCGAACCCGTTTTCCAAGTGGATGCTGGTGTTTTTGCTCGATTTACTGGCAAGCCCGCTGAATAGATGGAATAAATTAGTATGGGCGAGAAATTTTTGGAAGAAGCATACAACGACGGCGAATAGGCCAAGGTAGCTACTTTGACTACGGGTTATTAACTGCCGTCCGTTTTGGGCATCCGACGTTTGCCTACCGTCGTCGTCTGACCGTCATGCCGAGTCCGGCCAACATCGACCAGATCAGAACCGTGGTCGGTTCAGGAACCGCATTGGTATACAATGCCACGCCACCGCCGTCGCCCATGCCACCATAGGTAATGAACAGATCCTGGCCCCCGAAATTGCCGACCAGAGCGCCTTCGCCAAGTCCCTCGTATTGGCCCGACAAGGTGCCACCGACGCGCAAGAATTCAAACACCTGGCCGCGATTAATCCGTTTTTCAAACCCGTCGATCAGGCTGACATTCAGCAGGCCCGCCAGTTCGACATTACCCGTCACATCGATCCGGTCGAATTCGGCCAGTGCATTGTCACCACCGCCGTCAAACAGACCACCCAGTTCGATTTCCTTGCTCCCATCTACCTTGAAATAATCGCCTTCAATCGTCATTACTCCGGCTGAATTACCCGGACTGGTCACGCCATAATCAGAGTGGTTGCCAATGATTTTACCATCGCCGTTTAGTGTGCCGTTGTTGGTGAACGTTCCATTCGTCGTATCGATCGTTCCATTGTTGGTCAGTGTGCCGCCAGGTTGGTTGGTCAGCGTGCCGTTGTTGATCAGCGCGCCGCTTGCTTCGAAATAAACGTCGTTGGCAAGCGTGCCGTAGTTCGTCATATCATTGTGGTTAAAAAACGTGGAATAGTTGGTCAGCGTGCCTTCGTAGATGTCAACGGTGTCGTTATTAACTGCGACGCCATAGTTGGTCAGCGTGCCGGTGTTGGTCAGTCCGGAATTGTTTTTCAACGTACCATGGCCTTCGTTGATCAGCGTGCCCTTGTTTACCAGCCCGGAGTTGCTGATCAGGCTGCCGTCGTTATTTAAATGACCGTCGTTGTTGATCCAGCCGTCTGTTTCATTGGTCAGCGTGGCGCCAATGTAGTTTCTTATCCACCCAGAGTTGTCAATTAGGCCTTGAACATTAACTACCCCTTCGTTGTTCAAATTCGCCAGCGAACCACCGAACCTTTTGTTTAAAAATTTTCCTTCAATAGAAATTACCCCAGTTGGGCCGTTGGTCAGTATGGCCCAATTAGTAAGGTCGGCTCTATTTTCCAGCTGCCCGTTTGAAGTAATATTAATCGAACCAGCGTTCGCGAAATGGTCCGTGTTATCGCCCCAATTATAGTATGTTGGGGTATCGACCGTGATCGTGTTACCCACCGGATTCGGGTTGGGCGATATCTGTTGTGCAATGCCCACAGACGGACCGATCAGCAGGCAGACGGCGGCAAGGGTGGACAGATATTTCATCGGTGCGGTTCCCAGGAAGTGGTTAGGACACTCACTATGGTAATTCGGCTAAACCCGCGATGCCAGAAGAAACCTAAACGACCTCTTTCCGCACGCCATCTAGCACCGCCATGATTCTGTTATCCGATAGTTTCTTTAGGTTGTGGCTTCGTTCGTATCGACGCGCGGCTTGAACCGGGCCATCTCTAACTTGGTCAAACCGCCAATCCATGACAATCGGCTCGGCCGCTGTTGCGCACTTCATTTGATTCGGCGTGAATTATGAGCATCTATGTCGATGGCAGATCTCGGCCGAATCTTCGGTTCCACGAAGAAAGCCGAACTCATATTTCGTCGACCAAAACATTCGTTTAAGTTTATTGACACCACGCCAACTTAATGACCAGGTTGATGCCTATACTTGACGAGAGCATCGCCCGATTTGGTTACATCGTGACTGCGACTTCTTTTGCAGGAAAACGGATCCACGTTTGGATTCGGGATTATCTTGAGCGCTAACGGGCTCGTCCTCAATTTCAAATAAACGGCTGGATCCATGCGTTTAGTCGTTGCCGGCCGTCTCGAAAGAGGTTTCAATTGGACAGCCATCTGCTGTTAACAAGGAGACACCGTATGTTGGAATTAAGTCGCCAGTCGCAATCGCCGATCGCCGTCGCTTGGATGTTTGCGATGCCTTGTATTCTCTTTGCAGCAGTGCCTGCGAACCTGGCGGCACAGTCTGCGACTGAAATCGAACTGCAGTTGCGTGAGCGAATTGAAACCAGTGCGCTCAGTGGGCGCTTCCATATCACCACAAAATCGGAAACGTGGGACCTGACGCAAACCGCGGTCATCGTATGCGACATGTGGGATTATCATCATTGTCGAAACGCCGTTAAACGCGTCGAAGAGTTCGCGCCTCGGCTCAACAAAGTCCTGATCGCAGCGCGGAAAAAAGGCGCCACGATCATTCATGCTCCAAGCAGTTGCATGCAGGCGTATGAAGACCATCCCGCGCGGCTTCGTGCCATTCGAACGCCCGCCGCGCCGAATCTCCCGGCCGACATCAATGCCTGGTGCGACGGTGTTCCGGCGGAAGAAACGGCGGTTTATCCGATCGACCAGTCTGATGGCGGCCAGGACGACGACCCGTTGGAACATGCAAAATGGGCTGCCAAATTAACAGCGATGGGGCGCAATCCGGCCGCCCCGTGGGAGAAACAAACCTCGCTTTTGACGATCGACAAGGAGCGCGATTTCATTTCCGATCAAGGAAACGAAGTCTGGAATGTGCTACAAGACAAGGGTATCGACCAGGTCGTAATTGTCGGAGTGCACGTAAATATGTGTGTTTTGGGTCGACCGTTTGGGATCCGACAAATGGCCAAAAATGGCAAACGAGTCGTGTTGATGCGCGACATGACGGACTCCATGTATAACCCGAAAATGCCGCCATTTGTCAACCACTTTTCAGGCACCGATTTGATTATCGAGCATATTGAGAAACATATATGTCCGACCATCACGAGTGATCAGTTGATCGGTGGCGAGCCATTTCGTTTCGAAAATGACCAACGCCCACACATCGTTATGTTGATGGCCGAAAGTGAATACAAGACCCAGCAAACATTGCCTGAATTTGCTGCCAAGTTTCTGAACAAGAACTACCGCGTCAGCGGTGTTTTCGCCAACGAATTGGACCGCAACGACATTCCAGGCCTGGAAGTGCTAAACGATGCGGACATTGCATTGTTCAGCGTTCGGAGGCGCGTCTTGAAACCGAAACAAATGTCCATTATTCAGCAATATGTCGAATCCGGGAAACCCGTGATCGGGATTCGGACATCCAGTCATGCCTTCATGCTCAGGGAGCAAACGCCGCAAAACGGCTATGAGGCGTGGCCGGAGTGGGATGCCGACGTGTTTGGCGGTCACTACACGGGGCACCACGGCAATCAGCAGAAACCCACCATTCGGCCAGTCACTGGACAATCGGATCATCCCATTCTCGTTGGCTTGGGCGTCGATCAATTTGCCGCCGGGGGCTCTTTGTATAAAACGTCACCGCTGGCCGAAACGGCTACGATATTGTTAACCGGAAAAATCGAAGGTCAGTCTGCGGAACCAGTCGCCTGGACGTACCAAAACAAATATGGGGGGCATTCATTCTATACTTCGTTGGGGCACGAGGCCGATTTTTCTAATACGGCATTTCAGAAAGTGCTGTTGAATACTATTGATCAGGCGGCAGAGATGCCTCCCATCCTGCGCCCCAGCCACAATGTTTCGTCGATCAAGATTCCGCAAAATTTGGAATTGGATCTACTACTCGCCGATCCTCAAATCGGCAATCCATTATATCTCAATTTTGATGAGCGAGGTCGTCTATGGTTGGTACAGTATCGACAGTACCCGTGGCCTGCTGGTTTAGAATTAGTCAGCCGCGACAACGTCTGGCGGAATGTTTACGATCCGCCGTTTGCGCCGCCTCCGCCTCACGCGGCCGACTCTCCTTTTCGAGGCAAAGACAAGATCACCATCCACGAAGATACGGATGGCGACGGAAAATTTGATAAACATGTTACTTTTTTGGACGGATTGAACCTGGCGACCGCCGCACTCAAAGGGCGAGGCGGGGTCTTCGTAATGAATCCGCCCTACCTTTTGTTTTACGCTGATAAAAACGATGACGATATTCCCGATTCAGCACAACCTCAGGTTCTGCTGTCTGGATTCGGAATTGAAGATACTCACTCGATTGCCAATAGTTTGCGTTGGGGGAACGACGGCTGGATTTATGGCACGCACGGTAGCACGGTGAGTGCGTCCATCGTTCGACACGGAGAGGATGGAAACATTATGAAAGACGAAGTCCCCGTCCATTCCATGGGGCAATTCGTTTGGAGATACCATCCAGAGAATCGTTCCTATGAGGTGTTTGCCGAGGGCGGTGGTAACTCTTTTGGAATTGAATTCGATGCGAAGGGCCGCGTTTATTCCGGCCACAATGGCGGCAATACACGAGGATTTCACTTTGTTCAGGGTGGCTATTCTCTCAAGAATTTCGGTAAACATGGATCGTTATCCAACCCTTACGCTTTTGGCCATTACGATGCCATGAAAAATCCTTCCGTGGAAAGGTTTACGCACACGTTTGAAATCTACGAAGCAGATGCATTGCCGGTCGAATACCACGGCAAATTGTTCGGCATTTCTCCCAATTTGCATTATACGGTTCAAAGCCGCATTTTTCCCGACGGGAGTACCCGTCAAACCGAAGACGTGGGTCAAGTGATGGTCACCGCCAATGGCGAAACGGACGATTGGTTTACTCCCGTCGATATTCAAACCGGACCCGATGGCGCGCTTTATATTGCTGATTGGTATTCCATGCAGAGCAATCATTATCACAATCATGAAGGTCAGACCAATCCTGACTTGGGGCGAGTTTACCGTTTGCGAGGCAAGCAACCAGGCGGGACTCCACGCTTTAACCTCGCTGGTGTATCGAGCCAGGTCCTGGTCGAAAAATACCTGTCGCACCCGAACCGCTGGTACCGAGAAACGGCACTTCGTCTATTGGGCGATCGCAAAGACGGGTCGGTCATCAATGCCTTGCGTAGCAAGGCGGCTGATCCAAAAAACCCACATGCACTCGATGCACTATGGGCGCTCAACCTATCCGGTGGATTCGACGAACCGTTTGCCATTCAGTTGTTGACCCACACTGACCCGTTTGTTCGTGCCTGGGTGATTCGCTTGATGGGCGACCGCAGGCAAGTAGAACCCTTTACCGCAGACCGATTCGCAGACCTGGCACTCGCCGAATCCAACGTGGAAGTTCGCCTCCAATTGGCCTGTTCGGCTGGGCGACTGCCAACGCCTCAAGCGCTGCCCATATTGAGTGGGCTGCTGCAACACGCGGAAGATGCAACAGATGCGTTGATTCCAAAAATGATCTGGTGGTCGGTCGAGGCGCATGCCGACGATCGCTCACAGTTATTAGCCTGGTTGGAACGGAAGGAAAATTGGAACTCGCCGTTGGCGGTTTCATCGAATTTGGTCGAGAACCTGATGCGGCGATATGCCATGATGGGCAGCCAACTCGATTTGGAAACATGCGCCGAACTAATGCAACTGGCACCCAACGACGCTCAAAGGCAGCGGCTGGTGAACGGATTCGCAAAAGCGTTCGCAGGACGCAGTATCCCTCCACTGCCGGACAAATTGCTCGTCGCTCTTTCCAAAATAGAAGGGCCGTTTGCAGTCGTGTTGGGAATACGCCGGGGTGATCCGCCATCCATTACAACTGCGATGGAGAAAATTGCTGACCCCTTAATTGACCACGATGTTCGATTGCAATTCGTCCGCGCATTGGGCGAAGTTCATGCCCAGACTCCCGACTCGGTTCCCGCTTTGATCAACCTGTTGAATGCGACCAAAAGTGAAACGGTCGCCACAGAGGCACTGGTTGCGCTGCAACAATTTGACCGCGAGGAAATCGGCGTTGCCATCCTCGAAGCTTATGTTGAACTCAAACCGACGGCTCAGGAAACGGCGCTGTCCGTGCTGGCGAGTCGAGCGAACTGGGCGCGTCAGTTGATCGAGTCCATCCATTTGAAAGGCATTCAGCCGGCCAACGTCAGCCAAGATACTGTCGAGCGGTTGCGGTGGCACACCGATCCAGAGTTGCGCGCCCAGGTAAACAAATGGTTTCCACTGAGATCGGCAACCGATCAACAGCTAGGCCAGCGCATCGATCTGGTTGCAAAAATTGTTCGACAGGGAAACGGCAATCCTCTCGAGGGTCAGAAACTTTTTCATCAACAGCTCAATTGCGGCAAGTGCCATCAAATTTTTGGGAAGGGTGGCGAAGTTGGACCGGATTTGACGCCCTACAATCGCAGCAATGTGCGATCGATGTTGCTGTCGATCATTAATCCCAGTGCCGAAATCCGTGAGGGCTATGAGAACCTCACCGTGGCCACTCTCGATGGACAGGTCATTACCGGGTTCAAGATCGACGAGAATCAACGAGTGTTGGTGATCCGAAGTGCGGACGGGCAAAGCCACGCGATCGAGAAAGATTCGATTGATCAACAAAGGTTTAACAAGCTTTCGGTGATGCCGACGGGTAC
>JABACA010000015.1:0-50515 GCA_014237975.1 Mariniblastus sp.
GGCTCAACGTGGAAGACCCGGGAAGGTTGCTTCTGAGTCGCCTGCCGCTGGAAGGCATCGTCGATGGCTCGGCGACCCAGCTCCAAATACTTCTCGAATTGATCGCTGGAAATGAACTGGGAAGCCCCCGCCGTATCAAAGCTACCGGTGCCTTCGTCGGACGGCAGCGATTCAACGTTCAGGCTTACTCCGGTAAGAGATTCAATCGTATTGCGATACTCACGTCGGTTCAGCCGGCGCATAGTAATCTTGCCGCCAGAGTCCGATAGTTTTTTGCGGGCGAGCACCATGGTCTGCGCCAGGTCATCGAGAAAATCCGCCTTCTCTGCATTCTTCGGCTGACGCTTGTTTTTCGGCGGCATCTCGCCGGAGTTCATGGCGTTGAGCACATTCTGCCAGTGGTCGGCCTGATCGATCGAAGTGATTTGAAAAGACAAGGTTTCCAGATCCAGCCCGCCCTTTTGAGTTTCGGTATCGTGACAGCCAAGGCAGTACGCTTCAAAGAGGGCGAAGTGTTTTTTTGGCATACGGGCCTCTGGCTCGTCGGCCTGACTAATTCCAAAGGACCCAAGTAATCCGGCCCAAAAAAGGAAATGGAACTTGATCATGCCTGCAGTTCCTCGACCACTCCCGAACTGTCGCCATGCCGCTCGGCTTTGATTCCCATCCCCTGGAGCATGGTTAGCCAGACGTTGCAAAGCGGCGTGTCTTTCGGCAGAACGAGGTGCTGGCCGAGATTCAGGTTGGCACCACCGCCGGTGAGCACGGTTGGGCAATTATCGAGGTAATGGATCGAGCTGATGTTCGAGCCAAAGGCCAGCGCGGTGTGATCGAACAGGCTCGAACCATCCGCTTCCTTTGTCGCTTTCAGTTTGTCGATCAATCCTGCAAGCAGAGTGCTGTGCATTTGGTCACGGGCCTTGGATGCTTCCATCCTTTCACCCGGGGAGTAATGGCTTACGTTGTGCGAGCTATGTTTGACATCCATGCTTTTAAGAAGAGACTGCCCAGGCATACGATAGGTCAAAGCCCGCGTGCTGTCGGTTTGCAGGGCGGCAACGATGAGATTGTACATCATCTCAATCTCCTGCTTTCCCTTGAGCCCGGCAGGAGGTTCCTCCAGGGGAGCCTTGGGTTTGGGCTTGTCCAACCAATCCTCGTCTTTGCCGAGTCGGGTCTCGACATCCCGAATGCCCTGAAAATATTCTTCCAACTTGTCGTCATCATTGCTTGAGAGACCACGCTGCACCCGTTTAGCTTCGGTCAGGACGGCATCCAGCACACTGCGTTTCTCGGAGATGGCCGCCTGCCGTTGTTCGAGGGGTAGGTCATCGGCGGAAAAGAGCTTGTGAAACATCTGCACCGGGTCATTGAATCCGGCAACGGGTTTGCCGCTTTGATCCCACGACAAGGACAACCCAGGTCCATGCCCTGAGGTACCGCCATCGCTGCTATCCAACTGAATTGAAGAGAACCGGGTATCCATGCCCAGTTGTTGGGCCACTACCTGATCGGCGGAAATACTGTTGGCCATGTTCTGGCCGGGAACCGAATAACGGTTGGCCCCGGTCAGCCAAAAGGTGCTGCCCCAATGGGCTTGGTTGCTGTATTGGTTGGAGCAGCCTTGCACCACGGTGAAGTCCGTCTTGTGCCGGGCCAAGGGGGACAAACCCTCGGGCAATTTGTATCCTGCGCCTATATCTGCCTTGTCGGGATACCAAGTCTCCTTGGTCACCCCAAACCCGATGCCCATAAAGACCGCCCGTTTGGGAATGGCAACGGATACCTTGGTGGCCGCCGAGGCAAAGCGACGGAACCCAATGGACTCAAGCGCGGGAAGCGCAACGAGGGCCCCGGATCCCCGGAGAAAATTCCGTCGATTGAATTTTGTGTGCATGGCAGGTTCCAAAAAAGTCGTCTTGTTCAATCAGGTGTAATCGTCAAAGAGTTGGATTCGGTGTCCTTTGATTCTACCATGCATTTCTTCTGGGCATCTTGAATTCACTGACTATTTGACTTCGGTTTTTTGGCTTGGCAAACAACGCGTTCCGTTGCTTGATCGTGAGCTTGTTTTTCGGCTGTTCCAACGCATTGGGGTTGTCGTTCTCATCAGACTTGATCTTCTCAAGGCCCGCCTTGGTCTTGCCCGGCCACTTCACCAAAAAGGGAACGATGCCCCCCTCCAGCAGGTCACCCTTGCCGCCAGGCAGGAAGATCCATTTGGCTGATGTCCGTTGAAGTTGCGCGTGCATCCGCCGTTGTCGCTCGTGAAGAGGGCCAGCGTATTCTCGCTGAGGCCGAGGCGATCGTGCGTTTTGAGTATCTTGCCAACAGGCCAGTGCGCATTCCTGTGCCACGTCCGCGTAATTTTCAGCTTCACTGGTTCCCTGGCAACGTTCGTTCGGCCAGTGCGCAATTCTTTTTTCTCTGCGAGAACCGATATAGGGGCTGAGTCCGACGTGGAGTAGGTAGCAGTCAGTAGAGGGTGATGACCCATTCCATCGTGCATGCTCCCCGGATAAATTGCTTTTTGTTGAGAGGATTGTCTTGTTGCATCGTCGTGACTCCTCGAGCCGTTGAATTTTCCTGGTTGTTTGACATATGACAAACCGACTTGCCTCCGAATCCAGTCCCTATCTATTGCAGCACGCCAACAATCCAGTCGACTGGTACGCGTGGGGCAGCGAAGCGCTGGAAAGGTCAATATCGGAGGATCGGCCGATGTTCTTGTCGATCGGCTATTCTGCTTGTCATTGGTGCCACGTGATGGAACATGAGAGTTTCGAGGACCCAGAGATTGCCAAGATACTCAATGACCATTTTGTTTGTATTAAAGTTGACCGGGAGGAGCGTCCGGACCTGGACCAGATTTACATGAATGCCGTCATGTCGTTACGGGGTGGCGGGGGTGGATGGCCGTTAAGCGTGTTCCTGACACCGTCCCAGCAGGTTTTTTTTGGGGGGACCTACTGGCCGCCACGGTCGCGAATGAACATGCCCGGCTTTGACAGGGTCTTGCACAGTGTTCTCGATGCGTTTCGAACCAGGAGGGATGAAGTGGAAACCCAATCCCGGCAGGTGACGGAGTGGTTAAACCGGGACGAGGCTGTGGACCAGACAAAAGGTTTTTCAGCCGAGTGGTTGCAATCGGCTGTCAACGCACTGCATGCCAATTTTGACCTCGATCACGGTGGATTTGGATCCGCTCCAAAATTTCCCCACCCGATGGATCTTGAATTATTAATGCGTATTTCTCGACGATGGCCGGGCAACGCGGCGCTCGACCGACAGTCAATACTGAGGATGGTGGAGATCAGCTTGAACAAGATGGCAGGTGGTGGAATTTTTGATCATTTGGCTGGCGGGTTTGCCAGGTACAGCGTCGATGAACAATGGCTCGTCCCGCACTTCGAAAAAATGCTCTATGACAATGCCCTGTTGTCCTTGGTTTATGTCGAAATGTATCTGGAAACAGGTAATGATCTCTACCGTGATGTGGCAAGGAAAACGCTCGACTACCTGTTAGCCGGCATGACGGGTACGGAGGGTGGATTTTTCAGTACGGAGGATGCCGACAGTGAAGGTGAAGAGGGGAAATTCTATGTTTGGAGCCGGCGCGAGATTGTTGACATTCTAGGCAACGAAACGGGTGAGCGTTTTTGTCGAACCTACAACGTGACCGAGACGGGAAACTTTGAAGGTCACAACATCTTGAATCTTACGAAATCGTTGGAAGAAATGGCGGAACAGTTTGGCGAGGACCGATCAGCTTTTTTGCAGCAAATGGAATCGGCTCGGGCAATGTTGTTGGAAGTTCGAAACCGACGGGTACGGCCAGGACTGGATGACAAAATCCTGGTCAGTTGGAATGCTTTGGCCATTTCAGCCATGGCTCGGGCGTCGATGGCTCTGGATGACGGTTCGAACCATCAATATTTGACGGCTGGCCAGAATGCGGCCCGTTTCATTCTGGACCGACTGACTGATGACCGGGGAAGGCTATTGCACACCTATCGAAACGGTGAAGCCAAACTGGATGCCTATCTCGATGACTATTCCTATTTCATTGTAGCGCTATTGGACTTGTATCGGGCCAGTTTTGATGAGCAGTGGATCGAACATGCGGTCGCGTTGGCAACGTCGATGATTCAACACTTCCAGGGCGAGAACGGATTTTATTTTACAGCAGATGACCAGGAGCGTCTGATTGCTCGATCAAAGTCGTTCCAGGACAGTAGCGTACCCAGCGGAAACGCGATGGCGGCGCTCGGTCTATTGCGTCTGGGGCGCCTGGTGGGTGAAAATTCCTGGATCGAACTGGCAGAATCGATTGTCAGGGGTGCGTTTCCGTTGATGGAACGATCGCCATTGGCTAGTGGAAAAATGCTGGTCGTTTTGCAGACGATGCTGGAACCCTCTGTGGAGCTCGTGTTTTTCAGTTCAGATCGTGATGCGTTTGAACAACTTGAAAACAGGTTGCGTCTGCAAAACCTGGACAGTATCTCCCTGATATGCCGTTCGTCGGAGGACGTTTTTCAAAGTCAAGTCGTGGACAACTTTACTCGTGGCAAGCAGATGATGGATGGCCTGCCGACACTGTTTGTTTGTCATAACCAGGTTTGTCAAAAACCGGCTGTGGGATGGGATGAAATCGAATCAGCAATCGGCCGCCTGGTGAATCAACAGCTTTCGTTTGGCGCAACTCGTCCATGAAAAAACGCGTGACCCATCGGGCCACGCGTTGCTGGTATTGATCGTCAAAAAGTGCTCAAAAACCACTACCTGGCCCGCCACCCTTTAGCATTCCGTCGATGATCTCCTCAAACCCATCCGGTTTGGGAATCTTGATCATCACGGCGTTTCCTTCGGTCTGGGCCTTGAGGGCCTTCATGACCTGCTTGGCGGCAGCTTGTTGGTCTTCTTCCAGCATGTCCATGCTTTGCTGGGCCTGCATTTTGGCTAAAGCCAGCATACCGTTCAGTCCGTCCTTGATGTTCTCGGCGCCCTCGGAATCTTTTCCGTAGGCAATCAGTGTCAGCATCGTGTCCGAGTTCATGTCCATCCCGACCGACAGGCCAGCAAGGCTGGAACCCATTTCGACCACTCCCGTCATTTGGGGTGGCACTTGTTGCCGGGCCATATCCATTCCCTCGTCGAACAGGCCTTGCATGCCGGTCACATCGACGCTGATTCGAATGGCGTCGTTCTTGGAGAGTTTTTCCCAATTGGCGACCAGAGATTTGGTGAATACATTTCGATCGGAACGTGTTATGTAATCGGTCGTGCCAATTTCAAACGTTTTGTCGTCTGCCAGGTGGGCCCGCATATTTTGCGGATCGCGATCGTTCGCGGGTGGCGCGATATACGTCTTGCCATTGGCTTCGACCACTCTGCCGTTTGTTTTCAATGAATCCAACATGGCCGTGGCGGCGTCCTTATCAGAAAAAACAATTCGAACGAAAAAGTTGACCGGCAAGTTGTCAGAAGAGTTCGACATGGCCGACTGGGCTTCCTGCATACTAGCCGGCGCAGTCATGCCACCATAAACCCTGTCGATTTTCTTGATGTCAATGTCTGCCTGTCCGGGTGGCAGTACCTGCTGGAGCATCTGGTCCGCACCAGCATTGGCGACCAACGCGTTTTCCCGCATTCGTTTCAGGTTGAAATCGAACCGGACAATCGCGTCATTGTCGCTGGCACTGGTCTGGCTCCACGCCTCGATTGGCAGGATCGACAGGCTCATGGCGCCGCAGAGGAGCAGGCTTGATAGGCATTTTAGTTTCATGGTTTTTCCGTTCTCAAGGATGGTTTAGCTGGAATACAGCCCGGGGGCGTAGCGGCGATGTCGGCAAGCTGCCTGGCTGTCGACAACAAAATTTGGAACTGCCCAGTGTAACGCAAAAAAAACGGGCTGGACAGGATGCGGTCACCCGCTTTGGCCGGACGGTTTGGATTTCTTGCGGCCTGCAAATTGTTTAAGCATGGCGGGCAGGAAAATCAGGTCCCCAAACAGGGCGGCGGCTACCGTAATGGCTCCCATCGATGCGAAAATCCTGTGGTCCCGGGAATCGCTGAACATTACGGTTGAGAAACCGGCAACCAGGACGATCGTGGTCATGATTAAAGCGGTGCCGACTGCGGTAAATGCATTACGGATGGCTAACGTCTCATCCCCTGTTTCTTCTTTCTCCTCAATATATCGAGTCAAAAAGTGAATCGTATCGTCGACCGCGATCCCAAGACAAACCGTGAAGGCACAGACACTGACCAGTTCCAGGGATTGTCCCGAGACTGCCAGGTATGTCCCGGCCACTGCCAGCGGAAACATGTTGGGAACGATTGAAATCAGGCCAATTCTCAATGAACGGTAAACGATGGCCAGGACAATAAAAATAATGACCGTAGCCGTCCCGAGACTCGTCGCCAAATCGACCACGATTTGGTACAGGTTTCGCCAGCGCCAAATTGGAACACCCGACATGGTCAGCGAGAATTCAGGATGGGATTGCTGGATTCTCTGCAGCCCGTTTTCAATATCGAAAAATACGGGCCCATATTTTGCGATCCCCAAATCCTGAACCCGAAAGCTAATCGTCGCCTGCCGGTATTCGGGTGTGTAAAAGGCACGTTTGAGCGACGGTGGGAGCAAATCCAGTAACGACATGCGATCTGCCGAACTACCCTCTCCCGGAAGTGCGTCGAGCAAATTTCGGATGGAGATCGGGTGGCCAATCAGTCGCTCCTGGGCCAATAGATCATCAATCTGCCGGATGACATCGAGCACCTGTGGATCATCCGATGGAACATTTCCCGACCATTCTACGTTAATTTTGCCGACCTCCAGGCCGCCCATCGCGCGATCCATCTGGTCGAGTGCCAGGGCAGCTTCGCTACCGGTTGGCAGGGCATTTGCGCGACGTTCGTCCGGTTCCAGGGTCAATGCGACCAGGAAAAGACCGACGGTGACAAGAATGCCGGTCATCGTCAACAATCGTGTTCTCTGCAATACCCAATCAATGATGCCGCCAATTCGTGAAAGGTTCTGGTCGACCAGGCCGCTGCCATGGCCGACATGGATGTTGCGGCCCAGGGGGCTGGTGCAAGCCAGCGGGATGCAAATAATGACCGCCACAAATGTCAGCACAACCCCGATGACGCAAGCCATGCCAAATTCCTGCACGATCTCATGATGAGCCAGGACTAATGAACCAAATCCGATCGCGGTGGTCAGTGACGTCAAGGCGCAGGCCAAACCAACCTTTTGGATTCCCTGTTTCGCAGCCTCCCTGCTGGACATTCCGGCTGCCCGATTTCGACGAATTTGTATCAACAGATGAACACCATCAGTAAATCCAACCAGACTGATCAGGATCGGTAATACGACATCGTTAAAAGGGTTTTCCTGGAAATCAAAAAAACGGATGATGCCCAAAGTCCAAAACACACCGACGGCCGGCGCCACCGCAACGACCAACACCGATATCCAGCCACGAAACAGAATCAGGCTCATGATCAGGATCATGCTGTATCCAATCAGCTGGTATTTCAGTTGATTCTTTTCGTGCGCTGCTAATGCCGTTAGCAGGACAGGGACACGGCCAGTGACAAGGAACTGGATATCGACATTGGGAAATTCAGCAACGGCCTTCTCAGCCGTTTGACGGATTCTCTCGGTACAATCGTTGTCGTCCTGGATTTGAAGAAAGTCGAAATTCAACATCAACAGCATGGTTTGGCCATCGGACGACAATAGTTGGCCGTTGACCAAGGGATGCGCATTGGCCTGGTTCCTTGCTGCTGCGAACCGGCTGGCTTTGGCATCAGGTCGCGGAAGTATCGGTTCATTCAGTCCGAAAATGTTGAGGATCGGAACACGGTCCATCCATAAGATGCTGGTCACAAAGTCCAGTTCTTCCAGTCGATCGACGACATGACGCATCGCCTGGGATCCGTCCGGCGTGAAAAACTGATCCGATTGACAGACTAAAATTGCATCCGTGTCGGTCAGGCTGATCGGTTCAATATCGGGAGGCGTTTCGAAAACGCCGTCAACCGATTGCGAGTCGGTTTCATCAAATGCCTTAGCGGCAAAACGTGTCTTAATCAAATCCGACGACAGGTAACCGGCCAAGGCAATCAAACTGATGGTCAGCAGGACCGACCAGCCGGCGATGGGTCGGGCAACAATCCAACCGGTTGCTCTGTTAAAGGCCTGGGTCACGTCGGATCCTGCTGATGGCTAAAACGGGGAAGAAGGGTGGAAGTCTGCCAATGGGATGACTAGGGACGACGGGAAAAATGTTCTATCAATTCTTCGCGGGTGATTTGATTGTCGCCATCCGAATCGTACTGTCGAAAACCGAAATGCTTCATTGCTTTGGTTACTTCCGATCGAAGGATCCGGCCATCCCGGTTCCTGTCGAAACGGTCGAAAAAAACATCTACCACATTCGTGATTTTCTTGGCGGATTCTTGCTCTCTTAGAATTCGGTCACGGGGTCCAACAGGTTCGGGATCATTTTCCTTGAGATTCCTGGGTTGTGCTACTTCAAAAAAAGCGACTGCCATTTCCTCAAAGGTCTGATCGCCCCAAGTGACCGTGATCTCTGGGTCCGGGTTGAATGGGTTGGCATCTGAATTATCAAAGGTGGCTGTGAAATTAATTCCCTTTAGCTTTGAAAGATCGATAGGATTCTTGAAAAGATAACTGTGTTGCCAGTTGAAATCGTACTGTGGCACCTCCACCACGGTTTGGGAATCACCTGAGCTGTCGACGGTTGTCATCACAAATGACTTTCCCCGGTAGTGCATATGAGGGGCAACACTCAACAAGACGCCCTGGTTGGGCAGTCTTGGCAGGCTGACGTCGACTTCGAAATGTGGCTCACGTGGCGGGATTTCAAATTGTTGATCCAGCCCCATCAAGGTGAACAGCTCATGCGTGACCTTGTCGGGGTCGGCAAAAACGAGCCCGATACTGGTGTTGTCGTTCTCCGGTTGACCGGTGGGGGTGTAATGTTGTTGGAAAACGAACTTGGACCCAGCCGGGATGCGGCGGGCGTGGGTTTCGCTGAAAGGTGGTATGCTTTGACCTGGAACATGGGCAGAGAGCCATCCGACTCCTTTGAACGGGACACCATCGGGTGGACGGATAAATACGATGGAATGATGCACCACCGAGGGTTGGCCCGGTTTTATTTCGGCGGCCATTACCCATTTGTCCTCTTTGAACCCGGGATCGACAACGAAATACTGGTATTCAACCGTGCCTTGTGACGGTACGTTAAAACCGTTCTTGTTCATGTTGACAATCATGTCCGGTTTGTCTGGAAGACGCCAATCCTGGGTGAACACGCGAGGTTCAGGCAGTTCATCTGCCGAACCAAAAGGCATGCCGGAATCCAGCCAGTCTCGTAGTACCTGCTTGTCAGATTCAGGCATGTTTCTTGCATTCTGCAATGGCCGGTGGTTCTGAGTGGCGTGCCAAGGTGGCATTCTGCCATTATCGACCACTTCGACCATCATCTCGGCCCAACCTTTCGCCTCTTCGTAATCGGTCAAGGAAAATGGCCCGATTTCGCCGACGCGGTGGCATTCGATACAGTGCTGATCCAGGACCCTGGCTACCTGATTGGAATACGTGATGGTTGCCTTTGTGTTCGGCTGGCGAATTCGCCCGATCAGGCAACCTTCCACCTCGGTTTCTGGCGTGGTGACTTTCTCACCGTTGGCGAGTTGTCGCAAAGCATCAGACAATTCGTGCCGTGTCGCTGCGGCGCGGGTTACGCCGGGTGAATACTGGTTGTCAACGCGACCTCGATAAACAATCTTCTGTTTCGGCGAGACGATAATGATTTCGGGAGTCCGTTTTGCAGACAGGATATCTGCCAGGCGGTTATCGTAGTCTTTCACAACCGGGAAACCGATATCCAGTTGTTCCTGGTAGTCGCCAACTTCCTGTAACGAGTCCTGCTGATTGCTGTCGACACCGATGAAATCGAATCCCTTTTCCGTATATTCATCGGCTAGGGCGGAGAGCCTAGGTCCGTAAAGCCTTGCCAGCGGACACTCGCAGCCAACAAAACAGAAAACCTGGTACCGCGAACCATCAAATGTCAGTTTTAGCGGTGGTCCATTCGGTCGAGGTAATAGCAGGGGTCCGGCCGCTTGAAGCCTGTTGTCCAATACGGATCCCTCCCCATCTTCATCGTCCGGGCAGGCTCCATTGGCAGGCAGGGTCACTAACGCAGTTAGTGTGAAAGCAAGTAATAATCGCGACATGGTTTGGTTTTAGCTGGGCATCACTGGGTGGGGCCGATACTGAGTGAACCTGTATTGATCCAACATTGTTTCAAAATACCGTTAAAAAATTTTGACCACAACCGATATTTTGATTCAAGCCGCCACCCATGCAGCCAGATCTCGCTAAAATAGGAAAAAAATCCGGGAGATAAATTATGCGTTTTAACTGGTTCATTGTAGCACTCATCACACTGATAACATGGATGCTGGCGAATTTTGAATTGACAGCCCAACAGGGCTACCAGTTGCCCCCCCCAACGGTCGTTGAGATCATTGATGCCGACCCTGAACCGTCGGTCAGTTTTAGCCCGGATCGAAATTGGACGGTGGCGATCGACCGGCCCGCCATGCCCAGTATTGAGGATGTTTCAAGAAGGATGTTGCGGTTGGCTGGCATAAGAATCGATCCGGCGGCCAATGGTCCTTTTCGGACCAGCTACAACAAGGGCCTGACCTATCGCTTGATGGCCGACTCCCAGTTCGCGCGTCGTGTCGACTTGCCACCCGGCGGGAAATTGGCAACGCTGAGTTGGTCCCACGCATCCGACGCGTTTGCCTACTCGGTGGTTACGGATGGCGGGACCGAGTTGTGGGCGGTTGGTGAGTTGCAGACCACGGGCCAACAGCCGCTCGGCAAGAAACCAGTCAAGGTCGCGGACCAGCTTTCCACCGTTATGGGCGGGATTTCCTGGATGCCCGATGGCAAGACGATTCTCGCCCGGTTGGTTCCCGAGAACCGGGGAGAGGAGCCGGCCCCCTCCCTGACTCCAACCGGTCCGAATATCCAGGAATCGTATGGCAACAAGTCACCCACGCGGACGTACCAGGACCTGTTGTCCAATGCCCATGACGAGGCATTGTTCTCGTATTATGCGACCAGTCAAATTGCCTTGGTCGATTTGCAAGGTACCATCACCAAGCTGGGAGATCCTGGGATTTATACTAGTGTCCGTCCATCGCCGGATGGAAAATACCTGCTGGTGGAGAAGATCAAGAAACCGTTTTCCTTTTTGATGACCTATCGTTCCTTTCCCAAATCAATCGAGGTGTGGGGGCTGGGCGGGCCAAATCAGGACGTTGTCGAGTCACGCAAGCTGATTGCCGATGTTCCGATGGCAGAGAACATTCCTATCGAAGGTGTGCGGCTGGGGCCTCGCAATGTCGAATGGAAAGCGGGCGACGCGGCGACGTTGATTTGGGTTGAAGCATTGGATGGAGGTGATCCCAAAACGAAGGCCGAATACCGTGACCAAATCGTTGCGTTATCGGCTCCCTTTGAGAGTAAACCGGATGGATTAGTTAAATTGCAACATCGAGCGGCAGGCGTCTCGTTCTTTGCCGATCCCTCCTTGCTACTGACCACCGAGTACGATCGGGACCGTCGTTGGGTTCGTGCCCAAATGCATGATTTGAAAACGCCCGGTTCGACCCCCAGGACGATGATGGATCGAAGTATCCGTGATCGGTATGCGGATCCTGGTCGGACCGTGACCATGCGCGACGAGACGGGGCATTCGATTGCCTTACAGGATGGTGACTGGATCTATCGAACGGGCGACGGGGCTTCTCCCCGGGGCAACCTGCCGTTTATTGACCGGCAGAACCTGAAGACACTGGAAACGGAACGGTTGTGGCGGTGTGCCGAGGGCAGTTACGAACAGTGCGCGGGGATTGCCAAGAGTTCGGCCGATCAGAAGCCGGTTGTCATTACGAGCAGCGAGAATCCGGTGACACCGCCCAACTATTTCCTGCGGGATTTAAACACCGGTAAGGCGAGCCCGTTGACGGATTTCCAGGATCCCACGCCAGAAATCCGTGGCATCAAGAAACAGCTGGTGAATTATAAACGAGCCGACGGGGTCCCGCTTTCGGCAACGCTCTACCTGCCTGCCGATTACAAGGAAGGGACTCGTTTGCCGCTGCTGGTGTGGGCTTATCCAAGGGAGTTCAGTGATGCCAAAACCGCGGCGCAGATTTCCGGCAGTCCCCACCGGTTCACACGGATGCGTGGGCTCAGCCATTTGACATTGCTTACGCAAGGCTATGCCATTATGGATAGTGCGACCATGCCGGTGATTGGCGATCCCGAAACGATGAACGATACGTTTATCGAACAGATTGTTGCCGCGGCCCAGGCAGCGATTGACAAGGCGGTCGAGATGGGCGTGGCCGACCCGGATCGCGTTGCGGTGGGGGGCCATAGTTATGGAGCCTTCATGACGGCGAATTTGCTCGCGCATTGCGATCTGTTCAAGGCCGGTATTGCCCGAAGTGGCGCCTATAACCGGACACTGACACCGTTTGGTTTTCAATCCGAACGTCGTTCTTTTTGGGACGCCAAGGATATCTATTTCGGGATTTCACCATTCATGCACGCCCATAAAATCAACGAACCGATTCTGTTGGTTCATGGGGAAAATGATAACAACAGCGGCACGTTTCCGATGCAGAGCAAGCGAATGTACCAGGCGATCAAGGGCAACGGTGGGTCTGTCCGCCTGGTGATGTTACCCAACGAATCGCATGGTTATCGCGCCCGGGAATCGGTGTTGCATACCCAGGCCGAGATGATCGATTGGCTCGACAAGTACGTCAAAAATCCGGAGTTTCCCGATGTCGATGAACCATCATCACGGTAGGGCCATGACGTGCGTTATTGATTGACGGTTTCTTTTAACGTTTTTAAATACTGGACGAGATCCACTAATTGCTGGGCCGTCAGGTTTTTGTGTAAGTCGGCCGGCATCAATGATATCTCTTGTTGTTTCAGCCCTTCGATCGCTTCCCGCTTGATGCGATGCGTCACCCCTTCGACGTCCCTGATTTGCACCTCTGAATCGGAGTCGCTGATTTTCAACCCGGAGATCAGGTTGCCATCGGTCGTTTCCATTTTCCAGTTCTCGTAGTTGTGGCTGATGCCCGCCGATGGAAACAGGATTGACTCAAACAGCGCTTCGCTCGACAACTTTTTTCCAATCCCGGAAAGATCGGGTCCAATTTCAGTCCCTTTCCCGTTGACGATGTGGCATTTATTACAGGTCCCTTCGTTGGCGAACAGAGTTTTTCCATTTTTGGAATTGCCCTTCAACTTCATCAGGGTGTCGAGCGTCGGTAGCGGCTGGTTGTTTTTTGCCGCCGCAATCGGGAACTGGGCAGCGGCCCGTTTGCGGAAATCCTGCCACTTGGAATTGTGCAGCGCCGAGCTCATGGCCGATTCCAGTTGCCGGTCATACTTTTTGGAATCGGTCCAACGGAGAATCGTATCGCCCCCACTGCGAATTTTTCCCATCGCCCGTACGACCGATCGCCGACGTTCCAACGGGTTTTGCTGGTGACGCGCATAAGCGGAAAGGATGGGCGCGACTCGATTCTGGTTCGAAGCGGCAATGTTGCTTAACGCCGTCTCGAAATGGGCGTCATCCGAGTCCGTTAACAGTCGGTTGATCAAGGCTTCATTTTTGGAATCCAACAGGGTGTTCATTGAATCGATTGCCAATTGACGATCGTTACCGACCATGTACTCTGTCAAGTCTGCCATGCGGTTCTTGAACTTGAATTTTGCCACGAATTCGACATAGTCTTTTTTTCCGCGCAGAGTGTCCATAAACGGATTGGCATGATCGCCGATTTCAGATTCCAGATTCGTTGAAGGAAGACGGCGCAAGGTTTCCACAAAAACGACCAGGTTACGGGGGTTGGGGCGATCCAGCTCGAGGATCAGTCCCAGCAGTTCTTTTTGGTGTTCACTTGGATTGAGGAAGTCGAGGCTGCGAAACAGCCTGGGAAGTTCTTCCGTCGATGTATCGGGGTTCCGAATGAGCTGCAGGATCCGGTTGAAAGATTGTTGACCTCGCGACCGCCAGGCGATCGGTTTGTACGCTGCCGTGGGCTTTGTAGTAACCTTTTTTTCCAATTCCGCCAGGCAGAGATCCCAGTGCCCGTCGGCGGCAATCCCCAGCGCCTCCAGGTACCAGCGGTCCTGGCCATCAAACTGCATTGCCAGCTTGGTCCATATTTTGGCCCGGTCGTCTTCGGATACTTTTTGGATCTGGTGGTCGCTTAACGCAATTAGCATCTCCCGACGCACGGCCGGCGAAGGATCATCGAGATCGATATTTTCCCAGATGTAATGGGCCAATTCCGGGGCGTCTGTTTGCTGGGCAATCCGGACGACGGTGGCCCGCAGCTCGGGATTGGTGTGTTGCATGGCCCGTTCCAGCCAGGCACATTTTGTTTTGGTGTCGAGATCCAGTTTTGCCACCAACCACAAAGCGCGTGCTTGCCAGCGCGGATTGCCGGAATCCCACATCGACTGCAGGCCGTCGATTGCCTTGGGGGGATTCTCAATCAATGCTTGCCATCCGAGAAAACGAGTTGCCTGGTTGGGACTTTTTAATGCGGTGATTGCCCCTTCCATATTGGACGTGTCAACCGGCGGGCACTTGTAAGCGGATGAACTCCCTTTGCGCGTGACGCGGAACAATCGGCCTCGCTCGATATCCTGCATTCGATGGCCACCCACTCCCGGGTCATGCCAATCGGCGACCAGCAGTGAACCATCCGGTGCGACACAGACATCCGAGGGTCGAAACCACTGGTTGAACCGGGAACCGTCCAGGATATTGACCGTTTCCGCACTGAAACCGGCCCCTGATTTTTTCACAGGATAGGCGCGGACAATGTTCGGCCCCGCATCGCAATGGATCATCTGGCCCTGGAAAACAGGTGGCAGGTGTTCTCCTTCGTAAATACAGATCCCGGTTGGAGATCCTCCGCCAGTCAGTAAAAGATTCGGAACGACGCCCGGGTCATTCTGATGCCAATGTCGGTTGGGGACGTCGTCCGCCCAGCCGGATCGATAATCCCGCCAGCCGCTGCCGTCAATTGCGTCTCGGTAGCCATAGTTACCAAAGGGCAGAACGTAATTGATTCGGACTCCCCGGTTGCCATCGTCATCATTGTCGGATTGCCAGATTCGTCCAAAGGAATCGACACAAACTTCCCAGTTATTTCGAAAATTCCAAGCCAGTGTCTCGAATTGGCTGCCGTCCGGATTGCAGCGGAAGATCATCCCTTCCTGGTAGGGCTGCCGGCTGTTGTTGACCTCGTTTCCGGCGATATCCACGATCGGTTTTCCCTCGGCATCACTGATGGTCCGACCGCTGTTGCCAAAATTAAAATAGAGTTTTCCGTCTGGCCCAAAAACGAAGGCATGGATGCCATGATCGTGCTGGACGCCCGATATCTTGGTGAACAGTAGCTGCTTTTCATCGGCAACCGAATCTCCGTCTTTATCAATCAGGTAGAACACGTCAGCGCCTGCCGAGACCAGCAGTCGGTCACCCATTAAACAGATTCCGTGAACCGAATCAATGTCGGTCCCCTGGTAAAAGACAGTCTGTTTGTCGGCTTGGCCGTTCGAATCCGTATCTTCCAGGATCAAAATTCGATCACCTTCTTGACGTGCTGGTTTATTACCGTTCCGCATCTGGTTTCGGTAGTTGAGAACTTCCGCGACCCAAACACGTCCGCGATGATCGATGTCAATATTGGTTGGGTTGACCAGCATCGGTTCACTGGCGAACAGGTCGACCTCGAGTTCCGGGTTGACTTCAAATTGCTCGATTGCCTTGTCCAGGTCCTGGGTAGAACCGGCAGTCTTTTTTTTGCTAGGCCAGTAACCGGCGGGGGGCGACTTCGTGAATACCATGAACTGGATGCTGGCAGCCGCACCGCCGCCTTGTGAGGTTCCCCCGTCATCAATCGCGATACCGGAAACGAACCGTTGATAATCGTGTCCTTTCGGTAGGTCGAATTGAATGACCGAGTTTGCGTGGGTTCCAATCCCCTTGGGGATTTCATTGCCGCCAACCCGTATCGCATCATTTTGGTTATTCCGATTTGCGACAACGGATCCATACTCGGATTCTGCCCTGGTCCATTTCAGTTCGGTCAGATCCAGTTTTCCCTTGGCACCTTCGAGTCGGGGTGCAATCCAGGCGGCCCAGTCAAAACTGAAACCGTTGCCGGCATCCGTGACGACCAGGAACAGTTTTTCGGAACCGGAAATGTCAGCCTCGATACGTGATTGAAACTGGGCTGCGGTCAGTACGGGCGATTTTGCGACCGGCTGTTCTGCTTGGCTGTTGGCGGGATTGGAAACCAGAAAGATCACACTGGCTAACAGGGACAAGCATGTAAATTTGTAACAAATATCAATATTCACAATGTGTGGTCGCATCTTGATACAATCTCGAATAAAACAGGTTGCTGACAGGCAGGTGATTCACGCTGTTTGCATTGTAAACGACGAACTGCCTCGATTGAAAGTAAACAGGTCTCGTAGAAGCGGGTTTAACATGAAACAGAAACAAAATGGATGGTGTTTGGTCGTTGTATTGTTCACCGGCTTGGTTTGCTGTGGAGTCGCTGCCGACGAC
This sequence comes from Mariniblastus sp., assembly GCA_014237975.1. Lineage (GTDB taxonomy): Bacteria > Planctomycetota > Planctomycetia > Pirellulales > Pirellulaceae > Mariniblastus. The sequence goes on from JABACA010000015.1 coordinate 16,743, forward strand.
TGGACGCAATGGCGTGGCAACCACCGTGATGGGACATGGAACGAAACGGGATTGGTGGAAAAATTTGGCGAAGGTTCGTTGCCCGTTGTTTGGCGGCAGCCATTGGGTTCGGGTTATAGCGGCCCGACGGTTGCCAACGGGCGAGTCTACGTGATGGATCGCCAAACCGAGCCTGCTCAAACAGAACGTGTTTTGTGTTTTGACGAGAAGACGGGTAAGTCGATTTGGACCTATGAATACCCGGCAACGTATACCAACGTAGGGTACGTGGCCGGCCCGCGGGCGTCGGTCACCATTGACGGGGGGCTGGTTTATTCACTGGGAACGATGGGCCATCTGGCGTGCTTGGACGCGGCCACCGGCAATTTGAAGTGGGAGATTGATCTTAACGAAACCTACTCCATCGTGGCTTCGAAACGGATGCCGATCTGGGGAATCGCAGCCTCTCCACTGATCGATCGAGACCAAGTGATTGTTCAAGTGGGTGGAGATGACGGTGCCAGCATCGTCTCGTTTGACAAAATGACGGGCAAAGAGAAATGGCGATCACTTGAGGACCGGGGGCAGTATTCCAGTCCAGTTCTTGCCAAGCAGAACGGCAAAGACATTTTGATTTGCTGGACCGGGGACAGCGTCGCCGGTCTAAATCCCCTGGATGGATCGGTTTATTGGAGGCATGAATTTACCCCGTCGCGGATGCCGATCGGAGTTGCAACCCCGATCGTGCGTGACAACAAGATTTTCGTGACTTCTTTTTACGACGGTGCTTTGATGCTGGAAATGCAGCCGGATAGCATGTCGGTTAAGGAACTGTGGAAAGCGATGGGGCCGAATGAACGGCAAACAAAAGGCTTGCATTCGATCATCAGCACCCCGGTCTGGATTGGTAACTACCTGTACGGTGTTGACAGTTATGGAGAGCTTCGCTGTTTAGATGTGAACACGGGTGAACGAATATGGGAAAGCCAGGAGGCGGTTCCCAAGTCACGTTGGAGCACGATCCATTTTGTGCAAAACGGAAAACATACCTGGATGTTTAATGAACGTGGCGAGTTAATTTTGGCAAAGCTTTCACCAACAGGATTTAAGGAAATAAGTCGGGCCAAATTGATCGAACCAACGACCGATCAATTAAGACAGAGAAACGGTGTTTGCTGGTCTCATCCGGCATTTGCCAACCGCTGCGTGTTCCTTCGTAATGACGAAGAGATTGTCTGCGTCAATCTGGCCGCAGATGCAAAGTAACAGGATTGACTAAATGAAAATCGGGTTCATTGGAACCGGTGCGATCAGTGAAGCGATGATCCGCGGGATGATTGGTTGTGCCGGCCATACCGAACCGATTTTCGTTTCCAAGCGGTCGGCGACCAGGTCAGCACGTTTAGGAGAAGATTTCCAGAACGTCACCGTCATCGAAGACAATCAGGAAATCGTCGATCAATCAGACTGGGTGGTACTGGCGGTACTGCCATCGCAGGCCGAGGAAATTATTTGCGATTTGAGTTTCCGTTCGTCGCATACGGTGATCAGTTTGGTTGCTGGTCTTGAGATGGAATCACTGGTTCACCATCTGGCGCCCGCCAGCGACGTGTGCAGGATCATTCCGTTGCCACCGATCGAATATGGTGTCGGTCCGATACCACTGTACCCCAACCAGCCGCTGGTCGCGGATTTTTTTGGCAAACTCGGAACCGTGATACGCGTTGAGGACGAGTCATGTTTTACCGTGTTTTCCGCCAACAGTGCTTTGATGGCCAATTTTTTTGAATGGACGGCCTGGCAAGCGCGGTGGATGGAAAAGAGCGGTGTCGCTCGCGACGAGGCTGCTCTGTATGCCAGCTCATTCGCGTCCGGTTTGGTTTCCATGACGACCAGGTGCGATGCCAACCAGTTGCAGGCATTAAGTGCCGAATGTTTGACACCGGGTGGATTGAATGAACAGGTGCTCAGTGATAGCCGCAGGATGGGATGGTTCGATCTGCTCCGACCGCCACTAGATGCGGTATTGTCGCGTCTGAAGAAAAAAGAATAGGTCGTGACGAGTCGTTGGAAAATCGACAGTCGGTTATTTAACCGGCACGGCAGGAACATCCAGTTGCTGCGTGTAGTTTGCCAGGAACTCGTCGAATTGGCTTCTGACTTTGGTCAAAGAGGTCTGAGTGGCTGCCCCGTGACGAAGTGCCAATTCCAATTGGGCGTTTCCCCCTGGAAGTCCCAATCCTCCGAGTGTATCAAATATTTGTTTCACCTGCGGTTCCTGCCGTAGTCGTTCCAGCGTCTGTTGAGACTCGTTGTTGACATTGGATACCGCCCGGAGTCGAACCACTTCAAACCAAGTACCATCCAGGTTGCGCGCGAAGAAATGGCCATCCACAGCGACTTCAGGTGATGTGTAGTCCTGTTTCATTCGAACCACAAATACTCCGCTGAAACCGTCCCGTTCAGCACCTTGCCGGGCCGTTTTCCACCAATCACTATCGTCCTTTGGAGATTGATTCCCTAAACCGAGTTGTTCAGCCAATTGATCGACCAATCCATTTCCATTGCCAAGCAGTTGCCCCAGCAATGCTCCCTCGTCCAGTTGCTCTCCTTTTTTGAACAACGTCGTTCCGGTGCCCTGATATTCCAATGATGGCCGGAGGACGTGTTCAACCAAAGCGACTTTGGCGCTCCACTGCTTGTCGGTTTGGTCCATGGAAGGCAGTTCACCCGCAAGGTTGACCTGTTCTTTCTCGACGTCAACCTGTTTTTCTTGCAGGCGTTTCTTGAGAATGGTAGTGGAGGTCGTGGTAGTATTGGCCAGCCCGTTTTGCCAAGCCAGGCCAACGATCTTTCTTCGTTGAGGCGTTTGAAGGTAAACGTTTCCTACCTGGTCTTTTGGAATCGCCACGACAATGAATTTTTTAACAATCGTGGCATTTTCGTCTTCTTTTTGAAATCGCTTTTTTTCGTCTTGAAGAAAGGTCGAAAGCAAACCGTCGTCCGCTCGTTTTTGCAACCAGTTGTCGATTCTCTGATTCAGCTTCCGGTGTGATTCTCGGTTGGCCGCAATTTCGGAGGTTCGAAAAGACTGATAGAGTTCGGGGTGAGTTGTCTCTAGCCACTTTCGTTCAATAGCCATGGAAAGTTCGGATTGGTTAGCATGAGGCATCACTACACCATAAAGTCGTTTGCCACCTTGAATGGTTACTACATCGACACCTAGTCGGTTTTTGGCAGTACGAGGCATTTGGCCAAATGCCAACGAAGAGCTCAGCGTAAAGATGAGTGTCAATAAGACAATTACAATTTGTCGGTGGATCATGGCTCGTTGGCTCGATGAAGTTGAGATATCTAAAGGGTATACGTCTGTATGGGGAATTGCAAGAAATGGAATTGGCAGAGCCGTTTTGGATCAAGAAACTTGCCGGAAATCAACTAGCATTCAGCTGCAATGATGTCCTAAAGATTACCACCGGGCCAACAATCTCGGTTGGAAGTTGCCGATCGGTTGAAGCAAAAAATAGATGGAGCACGTTGAAATGATCGACTCCGGGATGCAATGGTCTGGAATGACCGATTGCGACTTAACCCAGGATTTCACGGACCTTGCTTTTTATTTGGTTCTCAATTGCTCCGCGGAACATGGCCGCCGCCAAAGGCATCTTGCCCGCCACGATAACCTGTGCCTCTTCCACGATCATATTACCGGAGATTGACATGCTCATGGCCGTAAATGCGAACACCAAATTTCCGTTTTCGTCCCAGGATTCGGTAACATTCGAAACCTCAACTGGAGATTGATCGCGAATGACCTTTGAAAACTGCTTTAGTTGTTCGACAACGTATTCACGATCATGTTCGTGCGAAACTACAACGTTGAATTTCGGCACATTAACTCCTAAATGCGCCCAGAGAAGATTTGGCGCGTGAACTCCATTGCTGCGAACGTCTTAAAAAGAGGGCAAGAAAAACTACTCAAGCGCTTTGTCCGTGTCGTCGTATGAACGTCGGTCGCCCGGGTGCCACAGGGGCAATCCATCGTTTGCCCGTTCTGCCAATTCCTGAATTTTTGCGTGCGATCCAGGCAACGCCTCGGTTGAATCATACTGGTCATCTTTGACAGTTTCGGGCTCAAAATCCCAATGTCCTTGTCGAATAGCTTCCAAAACCGACTCTCGCACAGCAAGTTCCTTCCAGGGTGTCAATGAAAGTGCCTGGTAAATCTACCACTTATGTCTAAGCTGGATGCCATTGTTGAGAATGTGCTTGGCATCACCAAAACCACCTATGTAAGGAGACAATATGAAGTTTTTTTTAAGGATGTCAAGCAAATTTTGTGTTTTTGTTTTGGTTTAGGAACCAACCCAACCTGTTGATCTGGCGATTAAATTTTTTTTCTGGAATCCAGTTAACAGCAACGTTTATTTTGTTGCTCGCCTTGATTGCATTTCTGGAGGTGGTCAACAAGTTCTACCAACTTGTCTCGCTGTAAATTGGAGCCGCGACCCATACTACAAACGGCTCCACGCACGCCGATATAATCTGGAGCCATAGTAACGCATCGCTTAACATCCTTTTGCATAATTGAACCTGCCACGACGGTATTCATTCCTAGAATTTTTGCTTTTTCAATCCAGCGAGTGAGAGTCGGTTCAGGCGCGTAGCTAAAAATATTTTTATTTTCTAGCTTGGAAAAAGTATCCACAAGGAAAAATTGGCATCCAAGTTGCTTGCCAACCGACATAATCGACTCTGGGTGGGGTGCGGCACATTGCTGAAAGTCCGCATAGGCAACTGCCACCGGGGTCGTGCCGGCAAACCGTTGGATTTGGCTTGCCCAAAGTTCCGGCCAATTGTCGTTGTTGGCAAGATCTGATAATCCAAGCTTGAAATATTTAAAATTAGTGGGCAGGGACGGGCATTCTGCGGCATCATCCATTAATTCACTTAGTTCCCCGCAAGCAACACTTCGGTCGATCGATTCGACAGTCGGGATCGCACTGACCTGTTCAAGGATTTCATTCGAGGGACGTCCCAGTGGACCGCGTTGCGGTGCTTTGACGTCTAGAATGCTAACACCGCAGTCTAAGGCAATTCCTGCCTCAACAGCATTCTTGACACTCACCAAAAGGCGAACGGTATGATCCGAGATTAGATGTGACTGACACAAAACGGAATGCCCGCTATCCATTCAAAATATTTATGTTTAGGCTGTAAACAGTTTAAATTTAGTCCATTACCTGTTTGGGTTCAAATCGCCGTAACTCTTTTTAAGCACTCTATGACAGAAGAAATCAGTTATCAATCGATCACCACGTCAAACGAATTGACAAGTTTTTGTAAGCGCAACCAGGGCAGCAAATATGTTGGTTTTGACACTGAATTTGTTTCTGAAAACCGTTATCGCCCCGAGTTGTGCCTCGTTCAAGTTGCGACGGATAGTGAAATTGCCATTATCGATACGCTGGCAGTTGAAAACGTCAATGAATTTTGGGACTGGCTAGTCGAAGGGTCCCAAATTACCGTCGTGCATGCGGCTCGTGAAGAATTTCTTTTTTGTTTTCGAGCTTGTCAAAAACAGCCAAAAAAACTTTTCGATGTACAGCTGGCGGCTGCGTTTGTTGGATTGGATTACCCGGCATCCTATAGTAATTTGGTATCCCAACTACTGGGGAGTTATGTTGCCAAGGGTGAGACGCGTACCGACTGGCGACGGCGCCCGCTGACTGACCGGCAGATGCAGTATGCCTTGTTCGACGTTGTCCATCTGCGTGATCTTTACAAGGTCATTGAAGGTCATTTGAAACGGCTTAAACGGTTAGCGTGGTACATCGACGAGGTTGATTTGTGGATGGAAGAACTGGTCAAAATGGAGACGGAGCCACAATGGCAACGGGTCAGTGGAATAACGAGCTTGAATCCAAGAGAGCTGGCCATTGTACGAGAGTTGTGGATTTGTCGAGACATCGAGGCCGCACGTCGTAACCGTTCCGCAAAACGGGTCATACCGGATGATTTGATTGTCGAGTTGGCGAAACGAGGTTCTTCTTCAATTGGCAGTTTCAAGGCAATCAGAGGGTTCGAGAATCGTGTTACACGCGGTATTTCGAGTGAGATTTCAGAGGCAATTGAAAAGGCGAACGGCCTGGCCAAGACGGAATTGCCCAAGAAATTACCTCGCGGAAAATCGATGAATCTCGGGTTGTTGGGGCAATTTCTTTCAACCGCTTTGACTGTCGTTTGCCGTGACCAGCAGATATCTCCGGCGATTGTCGGAACGGCCAGTGATGTCCGGAAAATGGCCGCATGGCGTTTGGGCTTGCTGAAAATGGACCAGCCACCCAGTCTGGTTCAAGGTTGGCGGGCTGAAATCGTTGGGCAGTTAATTGACCAGGTTCTCAATGGCTCCATTGCCATTCGAGTGGGTGATCCGAAATCCGACACCCCGTTGGTGATCGAATATCTGAGTGAGACGCCAAATCGTCTCTGATTTTCATACGTAAAGCACCTGCGTGGGGATTTCCTTGCCCAGTCCGAATATGTCTTCGCCTCATTTAGCCAGGCACCTCACTCTATTCAGCATGGTGATGGCGGTGATCACCAGCACGATAGGTTCTGGCTGGCTCTTCGCGCCGTATTATGCAGCGCGAATGGCTGGACCGGCAAGCCTCGTCAGCTGGGTGATTGGTGGCTTGATGGCTTATGCCTTGGCGCTGGTTTTCGCTGAGTTAGGTGCGCTCCTTAGCACTTCGGGATCGCTGGCGCAAATTCCACTTCTCACTCACGGTCGTTTACTGGGCTTTATCGGGGGCTGGTCGGCTTGGCTCGCCTATGTGAGCCTTCCAGCGATCGAGGTGATGGCCACGATGGAGTACCTGAGCTCCAGCTTTCCCTTTCTTACAGATGATCGGGGTGGGGCTCAGGTCCTGACGACTACTGGAATGGGCTTGGCGGTTCTCCTGCTTGTGCTGTTTGCCTGGATCAACCTGGCGGGCGTGATCTGGTTGGCGCGCTGGATAGACGGGCTCACGGTTTGGAAAATTCTGATTCCGGTAGTGACTTCGCTGATCTTGATTGTCGCTGCCTCTCACTGGGAGAATCTGACGCCGTTTATACCGGCTCGCATAGAAGAGTCGGGGGGCGTCCTGCGAGCGATCAGCGCGGGGGGAATCCTTTTTAGTCTGTTGGGCTTTCGCACGGCAATAGACCTGGCGGGTGAGGCGCGCAATCCGCAACGAAATGTGCCCCTGGCGATAGCTATCGGGCTTGGCGTCTCCCTCGCGATCTACATTCTCTTGCAGTTGGCCTTTCTCGTCGCTGTGCCTCCCGAGTTGCTGGGGGACGGGTGGGGTCGCCTCGCTCTTTCGAGCCATGGCGGCCCGCTGGTCGCCATCGTTTCTGGCTTGGGGCTCACCTGGTTGGTAACCATTCTCTTGGTAGATGCGGCAATCTCGCCGAGCGGGACGTCGATGGTGTATATGGGGGCAGCGGCTCGGGTGAACTGGATGCTTTCGCGGTGTGGTCTCCTGCCGGAAATCTTTGGAAAAACGAACAAGGCGGCAGTTCCCTCGGTAGCATTGCTAAGTAGCCTGGTGATTGGGGTTCTTATCCTGCGTCTTCCTGCCGGGTGGGAGGGCGTTGTCAATTTTCTTACGACGACGTTGGTGATCGCCCTTTCGGTGGGGCCGGTTAGCCTTTGGTCGCTGCGTGAGCAATGGCCCGATCGCCCTCGCCCTTACCGGCTTCCTTTCAGTCGGCCATGGTGCATGGTGAGTTTTGTTCTTGCGAGTTGGGCAGTGTTCTGGAGCGGCTGGGAAACCCTGAGTTTGGCTGCGCTTTCGATCGTTGTGCCAAGCTTTGTGTTTCTTGTCATCGAGTGGGTGCGAGGCAAGGCAATCCAGTGGCGAGGAGGGCTATGGTGGTTCGTCTATCTTGCCGGTTTGACCGTGCTGACAGGCCTGATCGGCGACGGACGCCCCTGCGCCTGTGCCATGCAGTGGCAACTGCTCGCGGTGGCAGCCTTTGCGTTGACTGTGTTTCCTATAGCCATCCGGTCGCGACTAAAACATGTGGCTCCCGAGGCGACCGTCATGCTGGCAGCGGACTAGTGTGGCCCGACAGGTCTGGGGCGGCGTACCGTTGGCCCGAGTAATCAGCAAGCGGCGAAGACCGGATTCAGTGCCGAACCAAAATACTACCCGACGCGAACCGCTCATGGCATGTCAGACAAGACGTCTAGACGATCAGCAAACTTTCCAGCAGAAGTCGCATTTTTCGCATCTCGCCCATGTGATCTAAATCGGGTTTGGGTTCAATATCAACAATCAATGCCCGGTCATACCGGAGTTTGCGTAGTTGGTTGATGAGTTTTCCATAATCAATAACGCCTTGACCTACACGTACCTGAAGTTCGTCTCGTGTCGAATCACGAAAATAAACGGCTTGGAAATAAGGCATCAGTTTGTCACAGTCATTTGGTTTCTCAGCCTTGTAAATATATTGGCTGGGGTCAAATGAAAGCCCGAGTCCTTTGACATGACCGCAAATAACCGAAACTTGATCCGGGTCACCCGAAAGGTGCCCGTACTCGCTGCGCATTCCCACACGAACACCATGTTGTTCGGCGATTCCAACCAGTTTTTTGAATTTTTCAACTTCCTCGTTAAACGGAGTGCCATGCTCACCCGAGCGGACCGTGATTGTTACGACTTTATTTACCTTGGCCATTTTACAGCACGCGGTAAAGACGTCGTAATACTCTTGGCCCTGCTGAACAATGTCGAGTGTATAACCAGACACGCTTAAACGACGGGTCGAATTAGCCAGCTCAACAGCCTGGTTGAAGTCCTCAACGGCCAAGGTTGGGCTGAAGTGGCCAGTCGTTTCGTCCATGCATAACTCGACGCATGTAAACTCCAAGTCGACGATTTTCTCGATCGCTTCGGCAAGGTCCAGGTTTTTAAAACAATTAGTGGATGCGGCGACAAACAAACGCAACTCCTTTGTTTATCACAAATTACGAAGTAAAAAAAATCTGTATGCAGTCGCGTAGCTTAAGTAGGTTAGGGATATTTGGCAACACCAATGTAGCGTATGATTGGAGGCGCCATTAAATCGGCCACGGATGCTACCGGTTGAACAGGGATTGACCGGAGTTTGCCGTTTGGCGACGGATTGCCAAATAATCATACAATTCTTGCAGGAGTAGTATTGGTGAGACAGTTATTTTTGCTGCCCTTTATTGGGGTTTTGGTTCTAGGGCTGATTTTTCCGGTTTCCGACCTGTTAGCGCAACAAACGGAACCGGCTGTTGCAGCCCCACAAAAACTCGATGAAGCAATCGAGCGACGTTATCGCAATTTTAAAGAACGGTTGTCGGGAACGAAATTGACCGGAAAATTCACCATGACGGGTCAATCTGACCGGGACCCGACACCGGAGACCTATGAGATTCTCGAGGTTGAAAAATTGGAGAAAGGGGATTTTTGGCGAATTACTGCCCGTATCAAATATGGCGATAACGACGTGACTGTTCCGCTGGCCATCCAGGTGAAATGGGCTGGCAATACGCCGGTGATGACGGTCGACAGTCTGTTTGTGCCCGGGCTTGGGACATTTGATGCCCGTGTTGTATTTCGAAAAAATAAATACGCTGGCACCTGGGCGCATGGAGAGGTGGGTGGCCATCTTTTCGGGACCTTTGAGAAGGTGACTTCGGATCCACCCGACAAGAAAAAATAGCATGCCAGATTAATTCAATGCTAAGTTCAACAAGCGACAATGCCTGCCTGCGAAACGACTTTTGTCACCCAGTGTTTCGCAGGCCGTGTTCCACGGGTTGTTGCCTGGCCAGCCCTGTTTCCAAAGCTTGAATCCAAAAATTCAGGTAATTTTTTTGGGCGAAAATCACCCCGGGTTTTCAGGAAGACTGAAAAACGTGGCAGCGGCGATGGCTGCTGTTTCGATTCGTAATATCGTGATGCCTAATGCAATGGTCGACCAACCAGCGTTTTGAGCGTCAGCGATTTCTTGAGACGTGAAACCACCTTCAGGGCCAACCGTCAATGAAACTGCTCCAGCTTTTTGGGCCTGTCCAATCGCATCCGTTATGGTCAGTCGCATGTCATGCGGATGAGCCACGAACCTTGGCCCTTCCCGTTGACCATGAATCCAGTCATTAAAAGAAACGGCTGGTTTAATTTGCATAAGTTGGTTCCGTCCACATTGCTTGCTGGCTTCAACGATCCATCGCTGAATTTTCTCGAGTGACCTGGGTTGGACATTGACAACGGACCGCTGCGTTTGCAATGGCACCAACGAATCAACTCCCAGTTCGACCAACTTTTCGATCATGAATTTTTGGCGGTCACCTTTGGGGAATGCGACCGCCACGGTAGATGTGATTTTCTGCTCCCGCGATACCTCGATAACAGATTGAATCGAAATCGTAACGACTTTCTTGTCGGTTTCCGTTATGATCCCGGTGAATTCGCGATTGGTACCGTCGAAGAGAATGACCGAATCGCCGGTTTTCATGCGCATTACGTTGACAATATGATGTGCCGATTCTCCAGAAATCTGACAAATCTCGGTAGCAATGGGATTGATAAAAAAGCGGTTCGACATGAGTTGGATTCCGTTCGTCTGGTGCAAAACTCGTTTCCGGGTAAAATAATCGGAATTCCACATAAGACTCAAAAATGGCCCTGGCCGGTCATTCGGTCAAGCTTTGAATCGAGCAAAAATGGTAGAAGTAGTTTATCCACAGAAAGACGGGAAACCAGTCAGGGTTGATTTGCGCGACCCTTATTGGGCGGCTTTCCTGGCCTGGTTATGGCCCGGTGCTGGACATTTTTACCAGCGCCGGTATGGCAAGGGCTTTCTGTTCATGATCTGTATTTTGAGCATATTCATCTTCGGTATGTTCCTGGGTCGAGGTCGAGTGGTCTATGCTTCATTTGATCGTGGAGATTTTCGTTGGCAATATATTTGCCAACTGGGTGCCGGATTAGTGGCCTTGCCGGCGATTGTTCAGGCGATCAAAACCAAGGATGGAGGCGACCCGTTTTTTGTTCTTTGCCAACGATATCCCGAAGGCAGCGGGATGGGCAAATCATTCACAAAAATTCCGCCAGATATCGTCGATAGCGGGATGGGAATGCCCAGGAACACCTACAAAGATGGGTTTATGGCTCCCCCGGCCGGTCCGATCGACCAGAACGAGGTCGATGTCCTGGGCATGTGGCATTTTGAAATGGAACATATGTTCGAAATGGGGACGCTCTATTGCGTGATTGCAGGATTGCTAAATCTGTTGGCAATTTACGATGCATTTACGGGACCCGCCATTATGACGGCTGAGCAAAAAGAAAAGGCGGAAGCCAAGAAAAAGAAAAAGTCATCGACATCAAATGACATTTGATGTCTTATTCATAAGGGAATGATTGTGACAGACCTGATAGAAATCTTGCCGTTGGCCGATTCGATTGCAAAGATTTGGTATGCCTTACCGCTGGTTGTCGTGGTAAGTCTCGTTTATGGGGCGACCCGACACGAATATCTGCACGAGATCCTTACTCAATCCTATCGGTCACTGATTTGGGTAACGGGCTTTATGGCCATTATTTTTGCTGTCATTTTTGTGGCTGGTTACTGGAACTAGAATGGGATGGAACATCCCACCAACCAGTCATCTAATTTTCAGCCGGCCCTGCTTCTTTTACGAGCTGACTTATCTCCTTGAATTCGGGCGTGCCAGAACGCTCACACAATTCGAATAGCACCATTTCCGTGGTGACAAGCGTTGCACCACTGGTATCGAGACGACACAAAGCCGTTTCATGATCTACCGGGTAACGTGAACCGATGGCATCGACGGGAACAAAAACATTAAATCCCTGGCTGATCAGGTCGAGCGCGGACTGCAAGACACAGACGTGGGATTCGACCCCGGTAATGATCAGGTTGTGAACACCACGGTTTTCCAGTTTTCGGAATTCCGATGACAATTCTCGGCAACTAAACATCGTTTTTTCAAGAAAAGGCGAATTACCATCATTTAATAGCGATGAGAGTGAGTCAATTGTCTTCCCCAGACCGGTGGGATATTGTTCGCTTGCTATGACGGGAATGTTCAGGATGTTACACCCACGGATCAGGCGGCCAATGTTCCAGCAACTCAAGAGGTGGTCCTGCACCAGCGGTATAAGTTTTTGCTGCACGTCGATGACAACCAGCCCCGTGTCATGCCGATTCATCAAGAGTGGGCTTCGAAGAGAGTCATTTTGCAGGTTTTCTGACATAAGCGTATCTCGTTAGGGCAGTGTGAGTAAAACTAATATAGTGTTCCAGGGGGTCCTGTTGCAAAGGTGACTGGCTTCGAATACCGGCTAATTGGGAAATAGATGCTCAACCAGTGCCCTAGAGAAGCGGCCGTAAATGAGACAAAATACGGGTGTGAAATACACGATTGGAAACAGAAAATGAAAATTCATGCCACGACGATTCTAACAGTCGAACATCAAGGCTCGGTTGCCATGGGCGGAGATGGTCAAGTGACCCTGGGAAACGCGGTCATGAAAACGGATGCGATGAAAATCCGGAAACTACTGGGTGGACGGGTGCTGTGCGGATTTGCCGGCAGTAGCGCAGATGCTTTTGCGTTGTTGGAACGATTTGAGGAGCAGTTGAAAGATTCTCCCGAGAATATACCGCGGGCCGCCACTGAATTGGCCCGTCAATGGCGTACCGACAAGGCATTGCGACAGTTGGAAGCTCTTTTGACGGTAACTGATGGCAAAAATACGCTGTTAATCAGTGGCACAGGAGATGTGATACAACCGACGGACGGGATTGTTGGAATCGGTTCGGGCGGTAACTATGCGATTGCGGCCGCACGCGCATTAAAAGAACATAGTCAATTGTCTGCTTCAGAAATCGTCGTAGAATCATTGAAGATTGCAGGTGGCATCGACATTTATACGAACACGAATATTGTTGTGGAAACTCTTGGCTTGATGGAATAGACGCTTTTCGTCAGTCATTTGGATCAGGTTTTTTACATAAAGAAAAGCATGTTTGGATTTAAGAGAAAGTCCCAGACTCCTCGCGAATTGGTCGAGCAACTGGACCGTTACATTGTCGGTCAGGCCCGTGCCAAACGCGCGGTTTCGATCGCAATCCGCAACCGCTGGAGGCGCCAGCAATTGCCGGACGATTTGAAAGGAGAGGTCGCTCCCAAGAACATCTTGATGATCGGTTCGACGGGGGTTGGAAAGACCGAAATTGCCCGCCGATTGGCAAAACTCACCGATGCGCCATTCATTAAAGTAGAGGCAACCAAGTATACCGAGGTCGGGTATTACGGGCGGGATGTGGAAAGCATGGTTCGCGAATTGGTTGAGAATTCCATTTCGTTAATACGGGCGACCGAAAAGCAACGGGTCGAAACGTTGGCGCGTGACCGAACGGACGACAAGTTATTGGACCTGCTCGCACCACGACCCAAAGCTTATGAATTCCAGCCTGCCGGGCAAGACGGAGCGTCTTCAACCGAGGCGGTTGCAGTGGAACTGGAATCCGATTCTTACGAGCGGACAAGAGCCAAGATGAAAGACATGCTCGTGGCCGGTGAATTGGAAGAGCGGCAAGTTGAATTGACCATTGAGCAAAAATCCCAGCCGGTGATGATGGGGGGCGTTGGGGTCGAACAGATGGATATGGATTTCCAGGGAATGCTCGAGAAAATCATGCCTAAAAATACTGTGACCCGTTCATTGACCGTCGCTGAGGCCCGCAAAGTTGTTTTTGATCAACAATGTGACAGCTTGTTGGACCAGGACAAGATCAATGAAATGGCGATCGTCCAGGCACAGGATATGGGGATCATTTTTTTGGACGAGCTGGACAAGGTGATTGCCAGCGATGGTAAAGGTACGGATGTATCCCGCCAGGGGGTTCAGCGAGATTTGTTGCCGATCGTCGAGGGAACGACGGTTCAAACTAAATATGGTTACGTCAAAACCGATCACATTCTGTTTGTTGCGGCCGGAGCATTTCACAAGCACCAGCCCAGTGACTTGATGCCCGAGTTACAGGGACGGTTCCCGATTCGAGTGGAGCTGGATGACTTGACCAAGAAAGATTTTGTGCAAATCTTGACAGAGCCTAAGAATTCACTGACGCGACAATACGCGGCACTTTTGAAGACCGAAGGGGTGGAGTTGGAATTCACCCAGGATGCGGTGGAAGCTCTGGCCGAGTACGCGTTTCAAGTGAATCAAACGACCCAAAACATCGGGGCTCGGCGATTGTACACGATTTTAGAGCAATTGCTGGAAGAGCTCAGTTTCGAGTCCCCGGACATGAAGATGGGGAAAGTGGAAATTAATGGACCGTACGTCTCAGACCGCTTGGCGGCGATCGCAGATGATGAAGATTTAAGCCGCTTTATCTTGTAGTGGATCTTGTAGTGGAATCTCGTGTAATGAATTCCATGTTGGATTCATTGTTTCAGACGCGCGCACAAAAAGCCCGCTAAGGTCCTGGCTTAGACCAAAGCGGGCTTCTGTTATCAATTAAGTAGCTGGTGATTAAACACCTGACTCTTGTACCATTGCTTGAGATCATGTTCCACTAAGAATCACAACATCATGTCACCATGAAGTGTGACCGAACGATTCGTAAATATCGCTCGTTTAAATATCCTTAGAAAGGAGGTGATCCAGCCGCAGGTTCCCCTACGGCTACCTTGTTACGACTTAGTCCCAATCATCGAGTTGACCTTCGGCGCTATCCTCTCAGAGAGTTAGATTTGCGACTTCGGGCCCCCCCAACTTTCGTGGCTTGACGGGCGGTGTGTACAAGGCTCAGGAACACATTCACCGCGGTATGCTGACCCGCGATTACTAGCGATTCCGGCTTCATGCAGGCGAATTTCAGCCTGCAATCCGAACTAGGCACTACTTTATGCGGTTTGCTCGATCTCACGATTTTGCGTCGCTTTGTATAGTGCATTGTAGGACGTGTGCAGCCCTAGACATAAAGGCCATGAGGACTTGACGTCATCCCCACCTTCCCCCGGTTTAACACCGGCAGTCTCCTTAGAGTCCCCGACATTACTCGCTGGCAACTAAGGACAAGGGTTTCGCTCGTTAAGGGACTTAACCCGACATCTCACGACACGAGCTGACGACAGCCATGCAGCACCTACGCAAGGGCTCCCCGAAAGGCACTTTCTGCTTTCACAGAAATTCCCAAGCATGTTAAGTCTAGGTAAGGTTCTTCGCGTATCCTCGAATTAAGCCACATCCTCCACCGCTTGTGTGAGCCCCCGTCAATTCCTTTGAGTTTCAGCCTTGCGACCATACTCCCCAGGCGCAGTACTTAACACTTTCGCTACGTCCGAGAGGATGTGGAAGTCCCCACAGACTAGTACTGATCGTTTACAGCTAGGACTACCGGGGTATCTAATCCCGTTCGCTCCCCTAGCTTTCGTGCCTCAGCGTCAGTAAAGACCCAGTAAGCCGCTTTCGCCACCGGTGTTCCTGATGATATCAACGCATTTCACCGCTCCACCATCAGTTCCGCTTACCTCTATCTTACTCAAGCCAAGTGGTTTCAAACGCAATTCCACGGTTGAGCCGTGGGCTTTCACATCGGACCTTTAAGCCCGCCTACGCACCCTTTAAGCCCAGTGATTCCGAATAACGTTTGCACAGTTCGTATTACCGCGGCTGCTGGCACGAACTTAGCCTGTGCTTCCTTTGAGGATAGCTCAAAATTTGCTCCCCTCTGACAGCGGTTTACAACCCGAAGGCCTTCATCCCGCACGCGGCGTCGCTCCGTCAGACTTTCGTCCATTGCGGAAGATTCTCGACTGCAGCCACCCGTAGGTGTCTGGGCAGTGTCTCAGTCCCAGTGAGACGGGCCATGCTCTCACACCCGCTAACCATCTTTGCCTTGGTAAGCCTTTACCCCACCAACAAGCTAATAGTAAGCAGACCGATCCGGGGGCAATAAATTTTTGGTCCGGAGACATTATTCGGTATTACCTGCAGTTTCCCGCAGCTATCCCGAACCCCTGGGTACGTATCTACTCGTTACTCTCCCTTTCGCCGCTTTCCACTTAAAAAATCAACCGAAGTATCTTTTAAAAGTATCGCGCTCGACTTGCATGCCTAATCCACGCCGCCAACGTTCATTCTGAGCCAGGATCAAACCCTTCAATTGTATGCTTGCTACAAAGCCAAAGCTTCATAGACGACTAGCCAATTAAAGTTGACGTCTTAAAGACGACTTGTTTGAACTTAAGAACCAGACCGACTGGAATAATGTCGACCTGACCCTGGTTCGCATGTTCTCATGCTGGCTTATTCAATTCAAATAGAATTGAGGTTTGTTCCAATTTCGATTCGATAAATCGAGCCAAAATCAGAACACAAGAGTTCACTACTAAATTGTCAAAGAACAAGAGAGTGGGCGTACACCCACTCTCGTGAGGTGCAATTCTAGGGCAACAATTTCCACTGTCAACGGCGATAGAACAATTTATTCAAAATAATTACCTGCCTGAAGATTCGATTTGATTCGCTAATGAATTTCCAAGACGGTTCGGTTTCCACGTCGTTCCGCTAGGTCAATTTAATCAACTATTTCGGCAGACAAAAAGAGTTCCTAAGGTGAAAATCGGCACAATTCACTCGATTCCCAGTAAGAACCAATTTTCGTCATTCCGTATCCACTGCGAATCGACCCGTCTCAGTTGACGGGAGACCGAGTATCAAACTTACACGGTACTGGAGAAGAAACCTCGTTTCCCATCCAATATCTGACTCGAATTCGAGAACTTGCCCAGGGCATTCGGCAGGAATGGCTTTGCCGTCGGTCAACCGCTCGAATCGCATCTGCTATTTGGAGTCCATCGCCCGCAGCTCGGTGGTTGAAATACGCGGGCCAATACGGCCCTCATTCCTTCAATGGGTGCCCGTTCGGATGGTTCCCTGCCGGGTGGTCAAGACGGGGCGTTCCTTGCCGGGCAAGACCGAGAAGGATCGACCGACCATCTCACTTTATGTCTTCAGCAAGACCAGGTTACTCATGCAGGGTTGAATCCAAGTTTGATTCACTGCCCCGCCCCTGGACTTTTCCTGATGCTCATAAATTCCCGCCCCAAAACGACCTTGCTGCCCAAAACATGATTCGGGATCGTCACACTAGCTAGCTATTCTCGTCTTGGGGATTTCCGTCGAATTTTTTAGGATCTCGTCTTCTCGTTTAAGCGGGCAGAAAATGATTGCTTTGAATTCACCACGTATTCTCATTTCACGTCTCAGTCACATCGGTGACTGTATCCTGACCCTACCCATGCTTTCGGCACTCCGTCGAAACTATCCAAAGGCGCACATTGCCTGGGCCGTTGAGAAACCGAGCAATCAATTGTTAATTTCTCATCCCGGCCTGGACGAGGTCATCCTCATTCCCAAAGGCTGGATGGGTAAACCAAGAGCCTGGCGAGACGTTTCTCGGGATCTGCGTTCCAGGAAATTCGATATTGCCATCGACCCTCAGGGGATCACCAAGAGCGCCATGCTCAGCTATCTGTCTGGGGCCCGAACACGGATAGGGATTCGCGGAAAATGGGGACGGGAACTTGCTCCCTGGTTAAATAATTCCAATGTTCAGCAAAAACGACTCCATTTGGTCGATCGATCGCTTGAATTACTGGAACCACTGGGCATCCGCCGCCCGAGCGTCGAATTTGGATTTTCAGTGGACCGGACCGCTGCAGAATCGATGCGTCAATTTCTGGCCGATGTGTCGATCAGCGGTCGATTTGCGATTATCAATCCGGGTGCCAGTTGGGCTTCCAAGCGTTGGGAAACCAACCGTTTTGCCGAAGTTGCCAATCACCTGTTTCACAGCCATCAACTCCCAACCGTCGTGACCTGGGCTGGGAAAGAGGAGCAGGGGATGGCGGACGAGTTGCACAGTCTGGCGCCATTGGCCGTGACCTTGGCTCCGTCTACCAATCTCAATGAGTTGGCCGCGATCATCTCAATGGCGGAGTTCTTCATTGGTTGTGACACGGGGCCGATGCACATTTCAACCGCGGTCGGAACTCCTTGTGTCGGGCTTTATGGCCCAACCCTTCCCACCGAATCGGGAGCGTATGGACCTCGTAACCTGCACCTTCAAAAATGGCACCAAGACGGTTCCTGTCGACAACGTAGAAAGGCAGAGAACCTGGCAATGAAGGATATTTGTGTTGATGACGTCAACCGAAGCTGTGATCAAATGATCCATCAGTTGCAGGACCGGGCCAAGATCGCCTAGCCCCTTTTACGATGCAACCGAAGCACCGTCTTTACTGCGAACCCACGTCCATTCCGCAAAGCGACCATTGGTTTGCCAGCGGGTCTGCAGATCCGATCCTTCCAGTTCACACAGGATCATGCCGGCAATCGGTTCGGCAGCAACTACCATAACCGTCCCGGCTTTGTGTTTCCGAGTGATCTGTTTTATCACACGGTTGATGCGGATTCTTACTTCATCAATTGTTTCGCCACCGGGTGGATGAACCAACTCCGGATTTTCCTGCCATTGCCTGAATAACTTGGGCTGGTTTTCCTTGAGTTCTTTAACCAGTTTTCCGTGCCAAAGCCCGTGGTTGACATTTCGCAGGTTCTCATCGACACGTATCTTGGAGTTTTTGAACTGGGCCAACTGTTGCAGCGTCTGGCTGGCTGCACTGCCAGGCGCAGAATAAATACGGTCGATCGTGACGTTGGCGATTTCAGCAGAAGATCGCTGGACTTGTTTCTTGCCATTGGCGCTCAAAGCGATATCCAGGGAACCCGTTATCCGCCCCTGTTCGTCCAGATCCGTCGCGCCCGGCCTCAGCAAAATAAGCTGTAGCTGGTGGGTATTAAACGCGTTCATTGGACGCTCCAACCTGCTCTAAAAGACGATCATGAGCTGCCCGGTAATCCGGTTGTCGAAAGATGGCGGAGCCTGCCACAAACAGGTCGACACCCATCGCATGAGCCTGGCCAATCGTATCCGTATTGATACCACCATCAATTTCCAGCAGTATGCGGTCACCGTTGGGAGCGTTGCGAATATGCGAAAATTTCTCCAGCACCGATTCGATGAACGATTGACCGCCAAACCCGGCGTTGACACTCATGACCAGGAAAACGTCACACAGGTCCAGGTCATTCTCGATCATCGATACGTCGGTTCCCGGATTGAGGGCAATACCGCCGGCGATACCCGTTTCACGGATGGCCTCCAGAACAGGCCGTGTGTCATCGACGGCTTCTGCATGAAACGTGATCAGATCAGCTCCGGCACTGGCAAATTGTTGGACATATTTTTGAGGTTCTACCATCATCAGGTGAACATCCAGTGGCATGTCGGTCAGCTTGCGAACGGCTTCGACGATCGTTATCCCATATGAAAAATTCGGTACGAAGACGCCGTCCATGACATCCAGGTGAAGTGACTTAAATCCTGCTTCATGCAATTTTTCGATTTCGCGCTCAAGATTGCCGAAGTCGCACAGCAAGAGTGATGGCAATATGGCTGGCGTTGCTTCGCGCAGAATCTCTAAAGTTTTTTCTCGTGACATTGGGTCTGTTCAAAAGAAGTTTTTAATAAAACAGAGGTTGTTTCCGCAAATGAGTTCATGGTCGTTGCAGAGATCTCTTACTGGGCAGATCCAAACAGAACCAAGATTTCTGGTCAATCGGGTTTTTCAAAACAGCGGATTTTAGGTAGTAGTGGGCAACCGCGGTCCACTTGAGCAAGCTTCAGATTTTAGCTGCCTAATCGAGGCCGGCTAGAGCCTAAATAGTCCTTTTACTTAAGTCATTGCTGGATGTCTGTTTAGGGTCATTTTGGGAAAGTGGCTGGGGCGCTGGGAGGGGGCTGAGTTAAACTCGTTTATGCCTTGATGGGAGAGTCGCCGATTGAAATCAGTCGAATTTCTGCCGGTTTTTTGAGTCGTAGAATTGGCTCAGATCAATTCCCTTTTCTCGCTGCTCATCTTCAAGCAATTTCAATCGAATCTCAATCCGTTCAAGCGTTCGTACCATCTTGGGTATCACGTCTTGGTTGGGATCTTTGCGTTGGGGTTTGGGGACGACGGGGTAATTCAACTGCCGCTGCAGTGCAGAAAAAAGGAACATCGGTTCTTTGCTGCGGTTTGCCAAAGCAATCCGACCCTCTTTTTCACCAAATAACAGCGGGTCGGGAGTTTGCAGGTTGGCTTGTCCCATCTGTTGTTGTCGTTGAACGTAGTGTTCGCTGTGGACATAAACCAGATCAGCCAGGTCGACGATTCCAATTTGATGGCGAACTTTCAGAATCCAGCGGCTCCATTTTGCATCGTAAACGGGATCTTGACTGATCGCCTCGATTGCCGGGTCGTACGCAAGTCGGTTGCGCGAAATGGTCTCAAACTGGAAAAAGAACATGGAAGCAGGCGGCGCACCCGCGGCGCGGAACTTGGCTTCATGTTCAAGGATTAGCAAGGCCAGGTTCATGTCAAATCGTCCCGACTCACTTTCGGCGGCTGCCACCAGGTAAGTTTGAAACGGTGTGAAGTAATGGGAGAGCTTTCCCATCGCTGTCGACATCGTGCCGACATGGTTCAGTTCGGCCAACAGGTAATCAATCGCCATCGGCAACTTGGTGGTCGCCAGGATTTCTTCCCGCAGGTGCCCCAGCATGTCCTGTACCGGGTCGGTTGGCGTCATTCTCTGAGACATTGCACGAAACAGGTAAGCCTGTTCAACGTATTCTTCGCTTGGCAATTTCTCCATGATTCAATGGTCTTTCCTAGCTGCTTTTCCAGTAGATGACTTGGCCGGAGCGACCGTGGTTCCCGTTGAATCGGTTTTCAATTCCGGCATGCTCTGTTTCAGAAACTCAATGCACGGGTTCATCTGTTTAATGTCGCTAAACGTCGCCACATGTCCTTTGCCCGAGACCGCATTGAATTCACTTGGGATGCCCATGTCGACTAGCTTTTGATACATGGTTTTTGGGCTCGAGATGGCTACAACAACATCTTCTTCACCGTGAAAAAAGAAAAATGGGGGGTCGTCTTTCGAAATGTAGTGGGTCGGCGTAGCTCTCAGGTAGGCCGCCGGATCCTGGCCGCGATTGCTGCCTATCCAGTAGTTCAATATCCTGCTCTCGGGACTCACCCACTCAAAGTCGCACACGGCACCGCCAGCAATCACCGCCTGGACGCGCGTCGAGATATCTTTCAAACGCTCGTCTTTGATAGGTCCTTCCAGTCCATCCCCGTCATCCGTTGTTCCCAGTAACGAGACCAGGTGGCCACCGGCGGAATAGCCAAATGCCGCGATCCGGTTCGGATCAATTGAATATTGGTCAGCGTGATACCGAATCCACCGTACGGCCTGTTTGCAATCGTGGATCTGTGCAGGAAATTTGTATTTGGGTGCGTGACGATAATTGATGGCCACTACGACATAGCCGGCTGAGGCCAATTCCCAGGCATGGCGTAACATGATGATTTTACTACCGCTTCGCCAGGCACCTCCGTGGACGGCCAGCACGGCTGGGAATGGACCCTTTCCCTCGGGCTGATAAACATCCAAAGTCAATCGATAGTCCTCTCCACGGTCGTAAACCAACGCTCCATGTTTTTTGAATTTGGCCCGCGGTTTTTCTTCGTTCGGTGAACTTGAGCTGGACTGATCATCCTTGGTGTCACCGTCATTTAGATCAGCATCGACACGGGTTTCGGTGGTGCTTTTCCGGGTGGATGGATCCTGAGCCATTCCATAGGTCTGAAGACCGAAAAACACGAGTAAGCTGATGCATCCAAGGGTCGATTTGTGTTTCATCGAAATTCTCTAAGACGGGTTCATTCAATGGAATGGAAAGGCGTTCCGATCGGGGAAGGTTTTCTTGGATTAATTATACTAGTTTGAGCCGACGCGCCTTATCCCAGTTTCTCAGCATCCTATAATAAATGGCTTTCTGATCTGGATGTAAAAAATAGGAGACTCTGGCGTGACCGGGCGTTTTTCAAGTATACCCGAAGCTGTGGAAGCCATTCGCAACGGTTGCGTGGTTATCGTCGTCGACGATGAGGATCGCGAAAATGAAGGCGATTACATCTGTGCCGCGGAAAAAGCGACTCCCGAGACGATCAACCTGTTGCTCAGCGGGCGGGGTGACTTTTGCATGCCGGTTTTGGCAGACACGGCCCTGAGGTTAAAGGTTAAACCGCTGGTCGAAGAGAATGAAACAAAGCTGGGAACGGCTTTTTTGACGCCTCTTGACCACGTATCGGCCAAAACGGGAATTACGGCCGAAGAAAGGGCCCATTGTGTTCGCGCTATTGCGGACCCGAAAAGTCAAGCTGACGATTTTGTTCGCCCGGGGCATGTCCACTTGTTGTTGGCCAAAGAGGGGGGCGTGTTGCGTCGCGCAGGCCACACCGAGGCAGCGGTCGATCTGTCGCGGATGGCCGGTTTACAACCGGCAGGCGTCATCTGCGAAGTGCTTGACGACGACGGGAACCGAGCAACTCGGGATCGTTTATTCGAGATTGCGGAAGAAAAAAAACTGCATATCATTACCATCGAGGACTTAATCGAATACCGTCGAGTGAGTGAAAAGCTGGTGTCTCGATTAGCCACAGCCAAATTGCCGACCAAGTTTGGCGACTTCAGAATAGTGGCCTATGAAGTCAAGTACGAGTCTCAACAGCCAGTGGCACTTGTGCTAGGAGAGCCAGAAAAACATGCGTTACCGCCATTGGTCAGGATGCATAGCAGCTGTTTTACCGGTGACCTGATTAGCTCGTTACGCTGTGATTGCGGTGATCAGTTGGAGTTGGCGCTGGAAATGATTTCCAACGAGGGATACGGGGTCCTGGTTTACTTGCCGCAAGAGGGCCGAGGTATTGGTCTGGCTGAAAAAATAAAAGCGTATTCCCTGCAGGACGAAGGTTTGGATACGGTGGAAGCGAATCACGCGTTAGGGCACAAAGCGGACATGCGGGATTATGGTGTGGGCATACAGATTCTTAAGGACCTGTCGTTGAATCGTATTCGTCTGTTAACGAAT
The DNA here is from genome assembly GCA_014237975.1 of Mariniblastus sp. Lineage (GTDB taxonomy): Bacteria > Planctomycetota > Planctomycetia > Pirellulales > Pirellulaceae > Mariniblastus. Next base: position 39,837 of record JABACA010000015.1, read on the forward strand.
AATCCAAAAAAATGCGAGGCGTTTAACTTGAGAGGATTCAAGCTGGAAGTGATCGATCAGGTTCCCATCTTGCCTCCGAGCAACGAACACAATGTCTCCTACCTTGCGACCAAACGGGACAAGCTGGGGCATCATTTGCCCAGCGAGTAACTCTTTCGATCGATGCACAGACGAAGCTGGGGTGCCATTTTGAATGGAGCTTGGTTCGTCGCTTCGCTGTCCAGTTCTTGGGGCAGCCCTGTCGCAACATGTTTGTGGTTTGCAGCAACTGTTCGGGTTTTGTCGACTAAAAACCACTTGTTTTGGAGCCGTTGGCAAATTCTGTCGTTCCCAGGCCGGTCCACGCCATTAGTTCGCTTGGATTAATCAGTCGAAGCCGATTGAAGCAGTTTCATGCAATTCGCCTGTTCTAGCAGTTGGCGAAACAATCGGCTGTCTGGCAACGAGATTCAATGGTGATGCCCCGACTGGTCGAAATAGACGAAGAGATGCTCTCTCGAACGGATTGTTCTCACAGGCAAGGATCGCCAATCAATCGAACTCATTCGTTTATTGACCTTCGAGGCTTGGTGGCAATGTCAGACAAAAGAAAAATCCGAAATGATATCGTGGCGGTTGCCCTGCTGACAGTCATTGTATTTCTGGTCGCCTGCTTGGCGACTTATGACAAAGCAGATCCTGTATCGCAGGCATTTCCTGCTTTCAACCAGTTCTATCAACCCGACCAACTGGTGTACCCGCAGAATGAGTCATTTACGAATGCTTGCGGCCGGATTGGCGCCTGGACGGCAGATTTGTTGGTGCACGTTTTGGGCGTTGGCGCCTACCTGCTCGTGGTTGGCTTGATCTCACTTGAAATTGCCTTGTTTCGTCAAACGATGGTCAAGGCTCCCTTCCTTAAAACGATTGGCTGGATGCTCAGCCTGTTGGGGTTGGTGACCCTGGCCAGCATGACGTTGCCGGTATGGACCGTGAGTCCGATCATCGGAGCAGGTGGTTTTCTGGGTGCCTTGTCGAGCGGTTTGACAGTCGATCATTTCGGTTGGATGGGTGGTCTTTTGGTGGCTACCTGTGTGTCCTTGATTGGTGTCATGATGTGGACCGAGTATCTCATCTTCCAAGCCGGGCGGGTGGTCTTTCAGCCGGCGCGGGCGGCCGCAAGTCTGTTTCCGTTTGGCTTGTTGCGCCGGTTTATGCCGAGGGCCAATGGCAGCGGCAGCGAAGAAGATGAGTTTGAATATGAAGAATGCGATATGGAACACGCCGAAGAATTGGAGCGTCCGCGAACGATCAGGATTAATGGCGATCACGTTGATGAACAAATCGATACGGATGCAGAGGAATACGAGGAAGAAGATTGCGACGAAGAAATTGACGAAGAAATTGACGAAGAGACTGACGTGGATCAGCCATCAACCATTCCGATGGATGCCAGTGACGCTGCTTCGGAGGAATTGATCGACGAAGAGCAGGACGTTCCGGATGCTGCTTCGGTAGCCCCGAAGCCACATTTTCCGATCAAGAAACCGGCTGCCGACCCTGTTAAATCGGAGCGTGATGAAGTGATGAGCCAGTTGGACCTGGCAGCCAATATTCAAAGTGATATTGATTATGAAATGCCCAGTATGTACATGTTGATCGAGGGAGACTCGGTCCCGTTTGAGTCGCAGAAAGTGGAAGCACTCGACAAAGCCAAGATACTGGAGAAAACCTGCAAGGAATTTGGTTACAAGGTTCAGGTTGTCGAAGTCGAAACGGGGCCTGTGATTTCACAGTATGAAATCCAATTAGAAGCTGGCCTTCGACTCAATAAGATCACCGCACTGGCCGACGACCTGGCCATCGCACTGCGTGTTACCAGTGTTCGAATCGTAGCCCCTATCCCAGGGAAAAATACGGTCGGCATTGAAGTGCCCAATGAATCGCGGCAGGTAGTCCGCCTCCGTGAAGTCATGCAGCAGTGTGAAGCGAAAACCAAGCGAATGAGTATCCCTTTGTTCCTTGGTAAAGACGCCGTAGGCGGCCCGATGGTGGTGGATCTCGCCAAAATGCCGCACCTGTTAATCGCCGGGCGGACCGGGACAGGTAAGTCCGTTTGTTTGAATGCGATCATCTCTTCGATTTTGATGACACGTCGACCGGATGAGGTTCGAATGCTGATGATCGATCCCAAGATGGTTGAGTTAAGCGGTTACGGTCGATTGCCTCATTTGATGCATCCGGTTGTCACGGACATGAAAAAAGCCGAAGCCATCCTGGCTTGGGCCGTTGAGAAAATGGAAGACCGTTATCGACTGCTGGCCAAAGCGGGCGTTCGCCATATCAACGGTTACAATCAGCTTGGTGAAGAAGAACTGGTCGATCGGCTGAAACCCAAGGACGCCATTGAGCGTGACAACATTCCCGGTAACTTGCCCTTCATTGTGATCGTCGCCGATGAAATGGCGGACTTGATGATGACGGCTGGCAAGGAGGTCGAGCAGCATATTATCCGCTTGGCTCAAAAAAGCCGTGCCGTGGGCATCCACCTGATTTTGGCCACACAAAAACCAACCGTGGATGTCATTACCGGTTTGATCAAGTCCAACTTGCCCGCCCGTTTAGCGTTCCAGGTGGCCAGTAAAATGGACAGTCGTGTTGTGCTGGATTCCATGGGGGCGGAGAAACTGCTTGGTTCTGGCGACATGTTATTCCTCTGGCCAGGTACGAGCAATTTGTGCCGCGGACAGGGAACGTTCTTGACCGACGAAGAAATTGACCTGATTACTGACTCGGTAAGCACGGGTGAGCAGAACTTCGTCTCGGAGTTGGTTAATTTAAAGGTTGAATCGGAAGAAAGTGGCACCGGGTTACATGCCATTAAAAACCGTGACGATCTGTATGAACAAGCGGTTGACACGGTGGTGTCCGAACAGCGCGGTAGCGTATCGCTGTTGCAGCGGATGTTGGGGATTGGATATGGACGAGCAGCCAGGCTGATCGATTACATGGAAGAAGACGGGTTCGTGGGCCCTTATAACGGTTCCAAATCGCGCGAGGTCCTGCTCACCGCGGAACGTTGGCTGGAAATACAGTCCGGTGAAGAAAGTGAGCACAAGGTATCGGTCGGTACGGATACACCCTCCTTGTTGAAAGTCGATACGTCTCGTCAAACATTAATGGCGGCGAATCAGGCGATTGCTCCTGCCGTGGCTGAGCCGGAATACGAAGAGGACGTGGTGGAAAGCGACGAAGAGGAGTACGACGACGAAGAGCCGGTTGACTCGGATACTGTTTCCGATGAGGACCAAGAGTGCGAAGAAGAAGAGTGCGAAGAAGAAGAGTACGAAGAGGATGGCGATGCCGACTACTATGCAGAGGGCGATGCCGATGAAGAGTACGAGGAGTACGAGGAGGATGGGGAAGAAGACTACGAAGATTTTGATGAAGAATGATTCGTATTGGCCATGATCTTGACCTGCCGATTAGACCGTATAGACCTTTGCCTATAGTTGTTTTCTTGAGAGTCTGACAGCTTGTGACGCCGGATGCTGAACGGTCGCCGATGCTCGTTATTGCAATTCCTTCCGGATCCAAGCTCGAAATTTGCCTCGCTGTATGCGAAAATGGGAATATCTACCAGCAGGTGCTGGACTGGATCATTTGCTAACCGGCTACACCTCGATGGCCGGACCGACATGGTTAAAAACTGAGAGCCTGGTAAACATGAATTTCCGGTTATTAAATTCAGCAATTTGGTTGTTGGCAATTTGCTGTTGGTTCCCGTCTTTTCTCGTCGCTCAGGATGACCAGCGCCCCAACGTCATTGTGTTCCTGTCAGATGATCAGGGCTGGGGCGATTTTAGCTGTACGGGTAACGAGAGTGTTGCAACTCCCAATATCGATTCATTGGCATCCCAGGGGCTCCTGTTTGAGAATTTCTTTGTTTGCCCGGTCTGTTCACCGACTCGGGCCGAGTTTTTGACCGGCAGATATCATCCCCAGTCAAATGTGAAAGGTGTGAGCCAGGGGCAGGAGCGAATTGATCTGGACGAAACCACCATTGCCGACTGTTTGAGCCAGGCGGGTTATGCAACGGCTGCGTTTGGCAAATGGCATAATGGAATGCAATATCCCTACCATCCGTGTGGTCGCGGCTTCGATGATTTCTACGGGTTTTGCTCAGGACATTGGGGCAATTATTTCAATCCCACGCTCGAACACAACGGACGGATTGTCAAAGGAGAGGGATACATCAATGACGATTTCACCAATCGGGCATTGAAGTTTATCGAGGACCACAAGTCCCAGCCGTTTTTTTTGTATCTGCCCTACAACACTCCTCACTGGCCACCCCAAATGCCCGACGCCTACTGGCAGCGTTTTGCAGAAAAAGAGATTGTTCAGCGGGGTCAAAAAGGTGACAAGGAGGATCTGGCCAAGACCCGATCGGCGTTGGCAATGGTGGAGAACATTGATTGGAACGTTGGTCGTGTGCTGGCCAAATTGGATGAACTGAAGATCGCCGATAACACGATTGTCATTTACTTCAACGACAATGGTCCCAACAGCAAGCGCTGGAATGCCGGAATGAAAGGCAAAAAAGGATCGACGGATGAAGGGGGCGTTCGGTCCCCACTATTTGTCCGTTGGCCAAATGGGGTCAAGGGTGCCGGTCGACGGGTCAACCAGATTTGTGGTGCGATTGACCTGTACCCGACCTTATTGGCGGCGACCGGTTCGGCCAATGTTGGCGATAAGATTTTGGATGGGAAAAACTTACTACCGATCTGGGATGGCAGTGAAACCAACTTGGGATTTCGAATGCTGTTTTCCTATTGGAGAGGCAAGGCCAGTGTGCGAACCCAGCAATTCCGGCTGGATAATAACGGCTGGTTGTTTGACATGCTGACGGACCCCCATCAAATGAAAGACATTTCGTCTGATCAGCCCGCCGTGGCCGCCCTGTTGTTGGGATCTTTGATCCGCTTCAAACAGGAGATGGAAGCGGAAATGGATTCGACAAAGCGACCGTTTAGTGTGGGTCACCCGGATTTTGCTTACACCCAATTACCGGCCAGGGATGCCCAAATCAGCGGCGGTCTGAAACGCTCCAGTAAACATCCCAATTGTTCCTTTATTACCAATTGGACTTCAACGGAAGAGTTGATTAGCTGGCCGGTTGAGGTGATTCAACCCGGGAAATATGAGGTTGAACTTTACTACACCTGCCCCGGTGAATCCCTTGGCACCCAGATTAATTTGACCTGTGGCGAGCGGCAGTTGGATTTCACGATTTCCCAGGCTCACGATCCTCCATTGGTGGGTCCCGACAAGGATCGGTTCAAGCGAACGGAATCGGCAGTTAAGGATTTCACGGCAGCTTCGATGGGAATGATCCAAATCGATCAGGGGGTTCAAATGCTGACGTTGAAGGCTGAGGAAATACCGGGTAAATCGGCAGTTGATTTCCGGTTACTGATGTTTCGGCGGGTTGCCGATGGTCAATAGCTTTGATTGTTGTCTTGTCGCGTTTTTGACACGGCAAGGTATGATCCATTGGACTTTGATATTTGCTTGGATAAGGTAGCCATGCGGGCCGAGATAATTGCGATTGGTGACGAGTTAACTTGTGGTTATCGATTGGATACCAATACCAGGTGGATCAGCGAACAGCTCTCGGGCTTGGGCGTCAGCGTGGCCTTCCATACGACGATGGGTGACGAACTGCGCGACGTCATTAACGGGTTGGAAACGGCTGCTAGTCGTGCCGAGATCATTGTTTGCACCGGGGGATTAGGTCCCACTGCCGATGATTTGACCCGTCAGGCTGTGGCGACCATGGCCAATGTTGAGTTGGAATTTGACACCAACACACTGGAACACATTCAACAAATTTTTGGCAAGCTCGGCCGGACCATGCCCGAGCAGAATAACTTGCAAGCTTATTTTCCAGCAGGTTCTCATGTCATACCCAACTCCGAGGGAACTGCTCCTGGTTTCGATCTTCTTTTGCCAGTACAAGGAAAACGATCCGTTCGGATTTGGGCACTGCCTGGAGTGCCCTACGAAATGAAAGAAATGTGGACACAGACGGTGGCCGGGGGTATCGCCCAATATTCGGGTAACAAGTTGGTCATCTGCCATCACGTGCTGCATTGTTTCGGTGCGGGTGAAAGTCAGGTTGAATCGATGTTGCCTGACCTGATGACCCGCGATCGTACACCGCGTGTTGGCATTACCGCCAGTAAGGCCACAATTTCGTTGCGCGTTATGGCCAGTGCGGCTAACCGCCAGCAGTGCTTCGACCAAATGGGGCCAACCCTGCAGATAATCAGGGATTGCCTGGGTGACCTGGTTTTTGGAGAGAATGGTCAGCAATTACAAGAAGTGGTTGTTGAACTTCTCAGGCAACGGTCATTGAGTGTAGCGATCATCGATTTTGGTTTCGGTGGATCGGTTGCCCAGTTGTTGAGCCAGGCAGACGACTTGGGCGAATCACTGGTGGGCAGTAGTCAAATGCCAATGGATCGAGTCAGCCAATGGCTGGACCAGGAAATGAGTGATTCATACCTTGAGGAATGTGCTCATCGAATTCGTGATGAATTTGGCGCTAATTGGGGAGTGGCGATTGGGCCGGTCGAGAACCACGACCCAGATTTGGAAAATGGTCGAGGTGTTTTTGACGTGGTGATAGCGGACGCAGATTCAACAGACAGGTGCCCGTTGAACTTCGGCGGTCATTCCGAGATTCGTTGGGATCGTAGCCAAAAGCAGGTTTTGAATCAAATTCGATTGAGGCTGTTGTCCAACAGGGAGTAAATCGATACCGGTCGATCGCCTGTTGTGACTCGCCGAAACGCCCAGCCCGCTGAACGAGAAAATGGATTCGGGCCTGTTCGGATCATCGACCGTAGCACTCTGGTTTTTCGATCCTATAACCAAAACGGTGCCGGCAGTAAAAAGACGTGGTTTTCCAGCAAGCTCCACATGCCATTCCAGGTCACGTAGCGGGTAAAGAACATGACAAAGATGAAGGCAAATGAAATGGGGATTGCCAGGAGCATGACCGGAACACTCGTCCACCAACGGCCGGCCTTTCCCGGTTTATTTCCCCGCCTGTAAGCCAGGCCGATTGCGATCCTGGCTGGCCATGTGAAAGTGACAAACACGAGGCTAAGGGTCCATAACAACTCCTGAGGAATCTCCTCAATTTTCAGCAAGAACAGGGGAAGCGCCAGGACGAGCGTCATCAGTAACGCCACGACATGGGCAATCGGTGCCCGCCAGAAATTCGAGATGACGGAAAGAGGTTCCAGAAAACTTTTCCAGCGACCATCCCTAGCGAAGTGAGCTTGGACAAAAGGCAGGATGGCAAATAACGGCACCGCAATTCCAATTCCAAGAAAGGCGGATCCCAATGCGAATCCGCTGTCGCTTGCCGTGGCTGCCATCAAGAATGTTGTGGGCACGACCAACCAAAGAAAAGTACCGATGAACCCCTTGAATCCCAATTTGAAATAGTACCATAGGTTGAGGCCTGCTACGAAGTTCCAGAGTCCATCCCGGGCGTCCGAGTAAATGGTTCCATTAAGAACTTTTTTCAAAAGAATGGCTGGCACAAACCAGTCCGTGACGGGGCGAGCTTCGCATAAGTTTGGAACAAAGTAGGGAGAAACCCAGCCGAGACAGGCGGTTAAAACAGGATGCAGGACTTTCGACTTGGCCGTTTTTCGTACCGTCCAAATAAGGAAAGAAAAAGGCGCGACGGCCTGCCAAAAGAAATAACGCAACTTGCCTCCGCAAACCCAGGCAGCCAATATTTGGACGATTGTCAATCCAACAAGTGTTAGTAGCAGGATTCGCATTACCTGGGTTTGTTGACTGTTCGGTTCAATCAAATACGCTTCATACCAAAGGGCAGAGACAAACCGAATGGGCAATAGCAATAGCCAGGTTCCCAACAACACTCCCCCTAAATGGGAGGCTTTCCCCAAGCCAATCATCGCGCTGGAGAATTTGCCTCCGCGGGCCAGTCGCCCAGAGACTTCCAGTAAATAACCGAAGCTTATGAGTTGTGCGATCGGGATACTTGCCGCCGTCGCCATCAGGAAAATGACGCTCACAATTCCAAACAGCCGTGAAATGAGCCAGCGGCATCCGTCCATCGCTCGGAACGGCCAGCTTCTTTGCGTCGATAATTGTGCTACGAGAATGCTTGGTTCGACAAGGTCTGCCAGTATCAGCTCGTTTGATCCAGTTGGTGGATGCACTACTGTCGTACTCCAGGATGCGGCGCCAAGTCCGGTGTTTTTAAGATGATCAGGCATTACGGCCGGCAGTTACCAATGGTTGTCTGACTGGAGCTAATTATCGTGGAGTTTTTCCGTGATATCAGCAAATAATTGTGCAAATCGGCGAATAACTTAAAACGAATTCCCAATCCCTGAAGTATCGCTATGTATTAAACTATTGTCAGTGTTGGCCGGTTTCAACCATTTTTCGTCTTGGCCTAATTCGCTTAACTTCAAGTTTGGTTTTACGTCGATGAAGAACCGCTTTTGGATCAAGGATGTTTTTTTTATTGCCTGTGGGCTGACCGGCATCGGGTTGTTAGCCGTGTTCCTGCTTGAATCAGACAATATTGAACGACCGCAGTCCTTAAGAACAGGGGGCAAACAGCTTGCGGATATCAAAGCGGTTGCCCAAAAAATTGATGATCGTTTTCAGCAGACCTGTCGGGATGCGGGGCTGAAGACAGCCAGCCGTGCCGATGATTTGACCATACTGAGAAGGGCAGCGCTGGGACTTGCTGGTACCTTGCCATCGGTCGAGGAAATTCGCGAGTTGGAACAAGTGGAACCGGGTGACCGCGTTAATTGGTTTGTCTCGCGTTTACTCGAAGATCAACGGACGAGTAGTTATTTGGCAGAACGTTTTTCCCGGGTTTTTGTGGGAGTTGACGAAGGTCCGTTTCTGATTTTCAGGCGGCGGCGATTCGTCGCATGGTTGGATGAACAGCTGCACGCCAACCGGCCATACGATCAGATCATTCGTGAATTACTGATGGATGACGGGATTTGGACAGACTCGCCTGCGGTCAATTTTTATACTCACAACATCATTCCCGGTGGAGAAGAGTCGAAACCGGATCCTGTTCGTTTGGCTGGTCGTACATCACGGGCATTTCTTGGAATGCGAATCGACTGTTTACAGTGCCATGATGATTTTCTGGGTAACATCAACCTCGGTTCGGCAGAGGATCTGGTGAGTGGACAGCAGCTTGACTTTCATCGCCTTGCCAGTTTTTTCGGGGATGTAGAGAATTCCATTGTTGGCATTCGGGATAATTCGCAATCTCCCACATACGAATACCGCTTGCTGGATGAGGAAGAGGAAGAGGCGATACAACCTCAGGTGCCGTTTAATCGTCAGCTGGATGCGGGGCAGGGAGATTTGCGTTATCGTCTTGCCAAGTGGGTCACCCATCCACGGAATCGGCCATTTGCCCGAGCCGCAGTGAACCGCGTGTGGGCGATCATGCTTGGCCGTGGGCTTGTTGATCCGGTGGATGATATCTCTTTGGAAGGTCCATTTCCGGGGCCCTTGGAAATTTTAACCGATGATTTTATTGAGAATGAATTTGATCTCCACAGGCTTATCAGGATCATCGCCTTCACTCGGGCATTTCAAAGTGAAAGTGCTGCCGATTTCGAAGTAACCAATGAACACATGGATCAGTGGGCCGTTTTTCCACTGGTCCGTTTGCGGCCGGAACAGGTTGCAGGCAGCGTGATTCAATCGACATCACTAATAACGATCGATTCAACTGCTCATATTCTGACTCGTTTAACTCAATTCGGGCAACAAAATGAATTTGTCGATCGGTATGGAGACCTGGGTGAAGACGAATTTCTCGACCGTGGCGAAACGGTGACACAGCGCTTGTTGCTGTTAAACGGAAATATGATTGACGGTCGCGTTTCCAATGGTTTAAATTCGCCAGCCCACATCGGGTTTCTTGCTCCCGATCCTGAGACAGCTCTCGAAGCAGTCTATTTGGCAACCCTCACGCGACTGCCTTCGGATAAGGAAGCCCGTCACTTTCTTTCCCAATTAAAAGAACTGAGAGGGGACGAGTATAACAGCAAGATCCAGGATATCTATTGGACCCTGATTAATAGTGTTGAGTTTGTATGGAATCATTGACATGATGTTTGGATTGGTCTTTTCAATGGAATCAATAAAATGAGCGAATCTGTGGACAATGCTGGTTGTGGAAGCAACGAACATGTGAATCGACGTTCGCTGTTGAAATTGGCTGGGCTTAGCGGGTTAAGTTGGTTGACTCCGCTGGCGACTGGACTGGCCCGACAGAAAGAGCAGTCGAAGGTCGATCAAGCTCGCTCGTTGATTGTCCTGTGGCTGGAAGGTGCACCGAGCCAATTGGAGACCTTCGATCCTCATCCGGGCGCGGAGATTGCGGCTGGCAGTTTGGCGCGGCCAACCAATGCGCCCGGTATTTTGTTAGGGGACGGTTTTGAACAGACGGCCGAACAGATGGATTCCATTTCGTTAGTGCGGGCCATCACCAGCAAGGAAGGAGATCATGCTCGGGCGATTTACAATATCAAGACGGGGTATCGCCCCGACCCAACGTTGATCCACCAGGCAATTGGAAGTGTGATTTGTCACCAGAT
>JABACA010000015.1:50591-55004 GCA_014237975.1 Mariniblastus sp.
GGGTACCTTGGCGATCGATATGATGCATTTAAAATCGGTGATCCACTCAATCCGGTTCCTGATCTCAAACCGAGAGTCGGGGGTCGGCAGCAAAACCAACGATTGAAGGATTTGAGTGTCGTCGACCAAGCATTCCTTCAACGACAGGGTAACAACCGTACACTGCAAGGAGTGTTGGGTAATCATAATCTGGATGCAGCTTTGAGCATGATGTCTTCGGAGCAAATCAGTGCGTTTGATGTAAGCAAAGCGGACAGTTCATTGCGGGAGGAATATGGTGACACCCCGTTCGGCCGTGGCTGTTTAGCGGCTGTTCGTTTGATTGAACAAGGTGTTCGCTGTGTCGAAGTGACGTTGAACGGATGGGATACCCACGTTAACAATCACGAATTACAAGCCGGTCGGATCAAGATATTGGATCCGGCTTTTGCCGCATTAATCCGCGACCTGAAACGCCGGGAACTACTCGATTCGACCATGGTTGTGTGCGGCGGTGAATTCGGACGTACTCCCTGGATGAATCCGTTAGGTGGTAGAGACCATTGGCCGTCTGGATTCGCGATGGCATTGGCAGGTGGCGGGATTCGCGGGGGTCGAGTCGTGGGTGAAACCTCGGCTAATCCAAAACAGGATACAGTCGATCGCCAAACTGAATTGAAGAATCCACATTCCGTGGAAGATATCCATGCCACGATTTTAGGTTCGCTGGGGATTGAACTGACAAAGGAACTGGACACTCCCATTGGTAGGCCGATGGAGATTTGCCAAGGGGAAATGATTCGTGAACTGTTGGACTAGCGCAGTTTGCTTGTTCGCAAAGCTGATGAAAACAGGTTGTTAACAGTTGGCGGTGGGCGGCTGGCAGTTGGCAGTTAACAGTTGGCAGTGGGCGGCTGAAACCCAATGGGGATGGGATCCGTTTTTTCGCGAATGCCCGCCCGGCTCACGCTGCCAGCGGATCGAGTCGTTCAGCCCGTTTTCTAACCCAGCAGGTCCAAAAAAAACGCTGCCCAGAGGGGCAGCGCTTTATATTATCCAATTGAATCCGGTCTAGAACACGCCGCCGCCTGCACCACCGCCGCCTGCACCGCCGCCACCGAGTGCACCGCCGCCACCGAGTGCACCGCCGCCTGCACCACCACCTGCACCGGTCGCGTTCCCGGCGTTGCCCAGAATGTTAAAGTTCTGGACGTCTCGAACTTGCTGAAACAGAGGTGACACACTGACCAAGACATAGAGTCGATCTGCCGTGGTTGCATGATTCACTGTCATGTTGGCACCTTCGAAGATATTCGAAATGACGGGTTGGTAGCCAACGGCGCCTGGCCGTCGGATAAACTGACCACGTCCGGCAATTTGGTTTCCACCCCAGCCTTCCGGATTCGCACCCGGTGCCGAACGATAATATTCGCTGGCAGCCGTCGAAGAGTAATTGTCTTGAAACTGCTGGGCGAGAATGGCTCGGTTCATGACAAACTGGTCGGCAAATTTCTCTTCAAGAGCATGGTCTTTCAAAGCACCTGTCCTGCGGCCATCCTTCAGGGTGAACAGAACGATCGTCCCCTTGTCATCCAGTTCGACTTGCCTTTGGATACTTTCCTGCTGGTCGGTGCGGAAATGCTTGTAGACGGTAACCGTCACTTTGCCAGCCGTAATTTCACCCCAGACACGGCGAACCAGCAATCGGTAGTCGCCCGTGAAGCCCCGAGGCAATACATAGTATTCAGCAATTTCACCGGACTTGTCTTTGCCGGATGAATACTCATCACCCATCATGACACCGCCAGCGGTCGTTCGCGGGTTGATGCGGGAACAAACGGTTCCGCCTGGTTCTTCTACATACAGGTCGAGATCCGCATCACCTGTCCAGCTGACTTTGATAATGCAGTCACGATAAAGTGAATCGTCCAGATCTTTGTTGAACTGGGCAAGTTCCGCATCGCGTCCCTCTTTTTTCAGTTTTACACGGACCGATTCAGCAGCATGAACTGCCTGCGTGACCACTTCACGGTGTGTTGGCCAGGCTTGGCTCAGGATGCCAATGGAAGCCCATTGAATATGCTTCAAATCATCGATTTGTTGCGCTGCACGTAAACCTAATACATACGGTTCGGGTCGATTGGATTCGACGTTGGCGATGCTCGTCAATAGACGCAATGCCCTTTTTTGCATCCCGTTCTTGACCATGTAATCCGCAACAATCATCAAGTCGTTTTCGTCACCGGCTAGGTCGACTGCCGACATCAAGGCCCGTTCGACATCCGATTTTGGGCTGCCCGCAATTTGCATTGAAAGAACCATTGCTTCGTACATCCAGGGTTGAGACTGGTTGTTTTGAAGAGCGCCATTAATCAGGCCGATAATTTGGTCTGACTGGTTGTTCTTCATCAATTCGCGAACGGTTACACGAACGACCTCTGGGGCAGGATGGGAATTGCTGAAGTATGCACTCCAAGCTTCAGTCGGTGTGGAGCCTGGCGGGGTTGCAATTGGCTGGGGCCGTCGGGAAGTTTTGTTTTCCTTCTTCGAAGGAGCAGCGGGAGCCGAAGTTTTAAGTTCGTCCTGAATGCAGAACATACCGCCACCCATGCCGCCGCCGCCCATGCCGCCGCCGCCCATGCCGCCGCCGCCCATGCCGCCGCCCATGCCGCCGCCGCCCATGCCGCTACCGCCGCCGCCAAAACTCTGGCCGCCAAAGTTGCTTCGCGGTGCAACCAAATCTCCAACGTTGTATACATTGGTGACAAAGTATTCCGGGTCACTGGCAACATCCAGCGAGATGATTTGAAGCGTTTCGTCACGTACGATAAACGTTGCATTTTTCTCTTTAAGCATCAATCGCAACGCGTTCTTTAATCGAATACCAGTCACTTTGAAAGTAATCGGATCGTCTTCTGTCAGTGAGTCATCCTTGGCAGACTGGTCGAGAACCACGTTGATTTTGTAATTATCTCGTAGTTCATCCATGACTTCGATGAATGGAGTTTCATCGTATTCCGCATCGAATGGCTCGTTCAGCGCCCTCAGGATTTTCTCGTCGTTTTCGTTACCGTCCAGGCGGACATCCTTGTATTTTGCACGCATTGCTTTCTTTCGAGCCCATTCAGCCGCATCCGGGAACGTCAGTGGCTGATCCGGTTTCAACAGGCCAACCCCAGCTCGTTCGGCGAGGTACAGTGAATTGATGAAAGCCGTTTGGCGGTCGCGACGCATTTGCCATTGCAATGTTTGGTTGATGACAATGCGTCCCATTTCGGTCGCCGCAACTGCTTCAGGCATTTCGGGATCCAGTTCAAATGCCTGGAATGCAACCTCTTCAGCATTACGGTAATTCGTAATTCGTTGTTGAAGATTTATCGTAGGCTCTTTGAGCAGCGACTCGAATCGGTTGATCAACATTCCGATTTCCGCCTGGTTCAACTCATATTCATCAATCGTTCGAGTGATTTCCAACGCCGCCGCTTCGTTTTGTTGCGCCAAGGCGATGGCATCGTCAAATTCCATTTTTCGTCGACGGGCTTCCATCAACGCGGATTCCAAACGGGCACGTAAATCGACTTGATTCTCGGCCGAAAGATCAACCGTCTGATCCAAAACGTCCAACATGGATTTCACTCGATCAACGGCTTGGCCAGGTGAGTCAGACATCTCGGCACGGGCCCGCTGAAGTTCATACTGGACTCGAGCTCGGAAACGATCGTTGATGACTCGAATTCGGTCTTCTTCAGTCAGGATCAACGCGTTAGATTGCTTGCGTCCTGAGTTGATCAAGTCATCCATCTCTTGCTTGGTTGGCTTGTTGCCGTTCAATATCAAGTCGCCTTGGTCCTGCGTTTCGGTTGTTTTGTTGTCGGTCTGTCCTTGTTTCGCTTTGTCCTCATCCTGTTTCGAGGTTGCGTCAACCGGAGATGCAGGTGTTATTTCAATCGGACCCGTATTCCCGACCTTTGCTGCAACCTGTGAAAGGGCTTCAGCGATCGGGTCATTGGGATCAGAAGCGATGGCTGCTTCGGCCAAGATCTTGGCCGATTTCGTGTCGCCATTGACCAATGCTTGGCTGCCCATCTTGGCCAACTCACGAGCATTGTTCGACATGACGCGAGCCATTTCACGTAAGCCGGCTGAACCGAGGGTCGGCAGTGTCAGCCCTTTATCCTGGCGGGCCATGTCGACCAACTTCGGCAAAAAGGCAAAGTCGATGCTGGATTTCTCAGTCGTCAATGGCCAGTTCATGCGAACTGGTTGGCCGTTGATTTGACCGTCGATGATGATTTCGACATCACCATGGCCACTCAAGCTACCAATCAATACCGTATCGCGATCGGTTCGCAACGGTGGAACTTGGGCGGGATAAACCTCGTTAACGTTTTCAGAAAATTGCGATTTGGTGGGCCAGAAAACAGAGCCGTGGAC
>JABACA010000160.1 GCA_014237975.1 Mariniblastus sp.
CAGAGGGAATGCTCGCGGTATTTCGGTGATCGTCGTCACCGTTTTGTCAGGCGGGAATCCGTCCTGGGTCAGGTCTAAACGTATCTCATCTAGGGCTTTCCCACGAATGCCGCCATCGATTTTCCGGTCAGAAAAAAGGTCTCGTCTAGCGCGGGACCGTCACAGTTTGGATAGATGTCTCCAGGCGATTCCTCAGCCGTGTTAAGGAACAGGTTCCATTTCAGGCTGTGTGTTATCGCTGGAGTGGTGAATTGATGGGGCTCTGCTGCGCTGTTGAGCAGGATCAACAAATCTGGGTCATGGCATTCAGGATCTTCCTGCCTGGATGGTGCCTTCAACAGGCAGGCCATTGGTAGTTCCCCTTGCTTGTTCCAATCGACCTCTATTCCAAATACGTTAAACCAGCTGACATCAGGTTTTCCATCGGTCTGTGGCAGACCCGTTAGAAAATGAAGGCGACGAACGGTTGGCTGAGCCAGTCGGAATGCGATTAGCGTCCGTACAAATCGGACCAGGTCCCGATGCAGGTGTTCCATGGACCAGTCCAGCCATGAGATGCCGTTATCTTGACAATAGGCGTTGTTATTTCCCTGTTGGGTTCGTCGAAACTCGTCTCCGGCGACCAGCATCGGTACCCCTTGGCTCAGCAGCAATGTAGCGAGCAGATTTTTTATTTGCCG
This sequence comes from Mariniblastus sp., assembly GCA_014237975.1. Classification (GTDB taxonomy): domain Bacteria; phylum Planctomycetota; class Planctomycetia; order Pirellulales; family Pirellulaceae; genus Mariniblastus. The sequence continues at coordinate 681 of JABACA010000160.1, forward strand.
CTGCCTTGTTTGTTGAATGTCAGCTTGGTCGGAAGGGCCTTCGCATCCAAAATTTTCACTGTAGTTATTGTTGTCACCGTCCCGGTTGCCTTCACCATTGGCCGTATTGTGTTTGTCGCGGTAGCTTACCAAGTCGTTCATCGTAAACCCGTCGTGCGATGTGATGAAGTTGATACTGGAAATTGGAGAACGGCCGCCGTCCTGGTACAGGTCGGCCGATCCGCACAAACGGGTTGCCAGAGCGCCACGGGTGCCCGTATCTCCCCGCCAGTAGCGACGTACGTCGTCGCGGTACTTGCCATTCCACTCTGCCCATCGTTCATCTCCAAAACAACCAACCTGGTAGGCACCTGCGGCATCCCAGGCTTCCGCAATGATCTTGGTATCGGCCAGCAGGGGATCTTCACCGATGGCCTCTACCAACGGTGGATTGGGAACCAGGTTTCCGTTTCGGTCGCGGTTCAGGATGGAAGCGAGGTCAAATCGGAAACCATCAATGTGATAGTTGTGGACCCAGTATCTCAAACAGTGGAAAATCAACTCGCGAACAATTGGGTGGTTTCCATTTACCGTATTGCCGCAACCAGAGAAGTTTCGATAGTACCGGCGATCGGATTTCAGCATGTAGTAGACTGGATTCGCCAGGCCTTTAAAGCTGAGGACGGGGCCCCGCTCATTACCTTCACAGGTATGGTTAAAGACGACGTCCAGTATGACTTCGATTCCCGCGGCGTGTAACGCCTTGACCATCTGTTTGAATTCGTGCACTTGACTGCCTGGTTCGCGGTTAAACGCATAGCCTCGGTGAGGTGCGAAAAACGCCAAAGGATCGTAACCCCAATAATTCTGCTGTTTGTTTTGGGAACCATCAAAATCCCGGGTCGGGAATTCATGGATTGGTAATAATTCGACAGCGGTGACTCCCAGTGATTTCAAGTAAGGGATTTTTTCGATCACACCAAGGTAAGTACCCGGGTGAGACACCTTGCTGCTTGGATCTTGGGTAAAGCCGCGAACATGGAGTTCATAAATCACAGATTCCGACATGCAGTGTTTCAGATGGCGATCGCCCTCCCAGTCAAAATGATCATCAACGACGACGCATTTGGGTGGTCGGATGATTCCATCCTGCGACTGCTGAAATTCTCCCGCCAAAGCTTTCGCGTAGGGGTCTATCAGCCTGGCGTCGGACTGAAACCTCAATCCGTTGGCTGGGTCATCGGGCCCGACTGCCTGAAAGTGGTACAGCTGGCCGGGCGGAACATTGGCCCTGAAAAGACTCCAGATATCGCCCCAACGGTCCTTTGAGCGGTCAAAATCGATGATTTCAGAAGGTTCAAGGTCATCGACCTGTTGATAGAGTAACAGCCGCATTTGGGTAGCCTGGCGGCTGAAAATGGAGAATTGGGCACCGTCTTGCTGTAAAACGGCCCCGTAGGGCAAGAAATAGTTGTATTGAGATTCGATTTGATTGGGTCGCATAGCCCTTAACACTGTTCGATTTACCCGAATTTTGCAATCGGTGATCAATTACCTGAGGAAAGATCAATATTGCAAGGCGGAGGGTTTCGCAATGATTTACGCCCCGCCTGCAACGGACGGATGGTACTTATCCACTTTTCGAATTTCAGGCAGTTACGTCAACTTCAGGCCTGTTGATCGAGGATCCTGGTTGATTGGCAGAACCGACCGATAAAAAAGGACTCCCAAACGGGCTTATTTGGCCGATGTGGCAAGCCGCGGTAGTTGGATCGATTCTTGTTGCAACCATGCCGGGTCCGAATGACAGCGCCCCCAACCGGGACGAATGTGGGTAGTCCACTGTCTAGGCGGTTGCTGTAAAAAGAGTCATCGGTGAAAATGATCGTTTGTTCTGTTTCTGTCGTCCACGTGCCGATTTTGCCGATGAGTGGCCTTTCCTATAAAGATTCTGGCGTCGATCTCGACGTTTATAATGAAGCCATGAAGCGGCTGCCGTCGCTGATGCATCGTACTTTCTCTCCCCGGGTACGACAGCTGGACGGTGGATTTGCGGGCCTGTTTCAACTCGATTTCGACAACCGTTTGTTCCGCAGGAATTACGAAGACCCTGTGATGGTTGCTTGTACCGATGGTGTAGGAACCAAGCTCAAAGTGGCCCAGATGGCGGGCCGTAGTGATTCGGTTGGAATCGATCTGGTGGCAATGTGTGTCAACGATGCTATCTGTTGTGGTGCCGAGCCACTGTTCTTTCTTGACTACGTAGCGATGAGCCATGACGATCCGGTCGTCCTTGAGCAAATAGTTCAGGGGATCAGCGACGGTTGCTTACAATCGGATTGTGCGTTGCTCGGTGGTGAAACCGCCATTATGCCGGACCTCTATCAGCCTGGCGATTATGACTTGGCCGGATTTTGTGTCGGCGTAGTGGAACGTAAACATCTGATCGATGGAAAGACGATCGCCGCTGATGATGTCGTCATTGGCATCGCTTCCAGCGGAATTCACTCAAATGGATTTAGCCTTGTTCGCAAAATTGTGTTTGAAGCAGCGGGCAAGAAATTATCCGATCCATTTGATGATCAGCAAACATTCGAAGATGTCCTGCTGCAGCCGACGCTCATTTATGCGAAAGCGATCCGTCAGGTTCTCAATTACTACAAAGTCAAGTCCGTGGTACATGGCATCGCCCATATCACCGGTGGCGGTTTGGCAGAGAACATCGAGCGAATTTTGCCCGCCGGCGTACAAGTTGAAATTAATGGTGCCAGCTGGGATCGACCACCCATTTTTGAATGGCTTCAACAGAACGGTAACGTGGCGACCGACGAGATGTTTCGCGTGTTCAACATGGGAATTGGAATCGCGTTGATTGTCAGCCCTTATTATGCCGAAGTGATTCGGCGCTTGCTGGACGAGAATGGGCTGGAAAACTGGCTGATCGGCACGGTGTCGGCCGGTAAAAAGTCAGTCGCCGTCGTCAATTCTTAAAAGGGTTGCCGCTCTGTGCTGGCGGAACCGAACGGACGTCGTCGGTGGTACCCGTTGGGCTGGCACGGCTTGGCTCGTTGGCTGAGGCGGCTACCGCGGTAACGACCGGTGGCTGACGGGTGGCCAAACCAGCCTTGTCTTGGGTGAATTGTTCCAATTCCTTAATCACTCCACCCGAGGTGATGATGCCCGAAAACGTAATCGGTTCATCCAGTCCAGGCGCGTAGATAGCGTAGAACGGAATCGCTTTCTGGCTGTTTCCCAGTTCGACCAGCTGTTGCTCGACCTCGGGAGATTTGGCTTTGTCGGCCTTCAGGGCGACGATATCATTCTTGGCAAAGAAGTCGTGTGTCCTTCTAACGTTCAAGGCAACTGCCTCGTTCAGGTCGCAGGTCGCTCAGTTGGGACCGGTGAAGTCGATAAATACGATACGACTTTCATCTTGTAATTCGCCCAATCGGGCCTTGGTAAATTCCTGCCAATTCAGTTCGTACTTCGACGGTACGAGCAAATAGAAGGAGAGCGCCGTACCACAACCAAGAATCCCGATCCCCCAGGACCAGGCTTTCAATTTGTCCGGCAGTTCGGCTGCCAGCGAGGTCCTGCCAATCCACCAGCAACCCAAGGCGATGAACAGCAAGCTGGTCATCACGGCAACCATGTACTCAGACCACGGTTCTTCGGTGAACGCGGCTAACAGGAAAACGACCGTCCCCATCAGAACAAAACCGGTGATTTGTTTGAATGTGTTCATCCATGCGCCGGGTCGCGGCAACCATTTGATCGCTGATGGAAACAGGCCAATCAGCAGGTAAGGCGAAGCCATACCCAAACCCAGAAACGTAAATACAGTGTAAGCGATCCAGGCCGGCTGGCCGGCAATGATAGTGGTTGCGGGAACGAGTAAGGGGCCCGTGCAAGGCGTAGCCAGGATAGTGGTCAGAATGCCCAGGAAAAACGCTCCCATCAGGCCTTCCTCTTCGGCCATGTTGCCGCTGCCGCCAGACAAGCCGGGAATCGGTATTTCCCAGACGCCCAGCATGCTCAATCCAAAGGCAAATACGACTGCCGTGATAATGATCGATCCCGTCATGCTCTTGGTCAACCAGTCGCCCCAGCCCATCCCGAAAAAGGCTGCCAGGGTCGCCAGGATCCAAAAAACGGTCATCAGGCCCAGAGAAAAGACCAGGTTCAGCATGAATATCTTAAAGCGACTTTCACCCGCCTGCTGTACAAACGACATGATCTTTAAGCCTATGACCGGCAAAACGCAGGGCATCGCATTCAGGATTAAACCCGCTAGAAAAGCCATACACAGATAAGTCACCAGGGTTGCCGGGGAAATTTCCGGCACGATAACGTTGGCCTCGTCAATGGTTTGCCAATACGTCTTGGACGCTTTGCTGACAGCGACGGTGCTCGAGCTGTCGGGTTCGAATTTAATCGCTACCGGGCTACCCGGTTGGGGATTGTCGGTGACTTTAATCGGTACTTGGAACCGGATCGTCTGCGGGCGGTCACACGTTTCATCGCAAACCTGATAAGCCATCACGCCATCGAGTATGAACTCTCCATGGACGTCGCTTGGCGCAACCAGGTCCATCGTCCAGGTTACTTTGTTTTCGTGATAATATTGAAAAGGTTCATCTTCCAGACCGAACTCATGTTTGATCGGATCGCTGGATGGTTTTGCCCAGCTAGTCACCCACCCGAATTTGCGCGGGAAATAGATCATGGTTGGAATGCTGGATCGTTTTTCCGATTTGCTTTTTTCCAATCGGTAGATGTGCCAACCGGGATCCATAGTGGCCGTAATTTCAAGTTGGGTCGTACCGCCCGGTGCAACGGTCGAATTTATCATTCGCCCGGAAATTTCGGCATGACCATTGGGAGCCCGAAACAGGGTTTCACCCGTTTGGGCAGAGGCATCGGTGTATTTGGAAAACGAGGCATCTACCGTCGAAATGCTGGGGTCAAACGGAATACAACCGGTCTTGTCATTGCAGACTTGACCGTCTACTCGAACTTCTATCTCCAAGGTTTTTTCGTCGACACCGTTTGCCAGTTCAATAGGTGCCGACCAGGTGACTGTTCCAGAAAATTCTTCGACGGGCTGGTCGAGAATGTTCTGTTTCGTGTGGGGGTCCACATCGGGCACAAAGGGTCCCGTTACTTTAAATTGGTCGGATTGGACAACTGTAAATTTGGTCGGTTTCTGTCCGGCCAGTTTTTTTTGTGAATAGCCGTGCCATTCCGGCTTGATATCCAGCGTAATATTCAGCTTTCCATTGCGGCCAGCTTCGTTCAAAGTGAAATCGCCACTGAACGAGTATTCGGGGAGTCCATCGAATCCACCAAATCCAGGTAGATCCTGAAACTCGTCTTGCAGCAACAGTCCTCCAGGGGCATCCGATTGAGCCAGTAAGGACGACGATGACAGGAAAGCTGCGGAGCTTAGCAGGGCAAAAATACAAACTGAAACGATAGACTTCATCAAACCGGTTATTCGCGATAATAGCTGTTAGTCAGAAATTTTCTTCTCGACGCTTTATTTAAAATGGTCATTTCCAGATCATCAGTGCGACCGTTGAGAGGTCGTACCCACTCGGTAAAAGAAGTATATCAATATTACGACGGTTACTCTATGGATCAGGCCTGATGAAATACGATTGCTTATATTGTGTTGTAAAAAACGTCTTAATCCACGTGATGTCTAACGACGTTTTTCTTTTAATCGACTACTCGACTCCTTGGCGTGACGTTGGAAGAAACCCATGAATTTGGCAGCCATCGTTTTTCCGTTCATGGGAATGCAGTAACCCTGGTCTGAACACATTTGTCCCGTAAACCTGATCAGGGGCTTGATTTCAGCCGGGTCAACTTGATCTACCAGTTCGATGGGAACGTAAAACTGTACGACGTCATAGTATTTTTCCAGCTTGGATTCAAAAACAGGATCCTTGGCAATTACCTTTGCCTGCTTATCGGCTTTGAATTTATCCAGCACCTTAAATTGTTTTGATTGAGCAATTTCGATTGTGGAACAGGGGCTTTCATCCGGTTGATAGATTCCATAGATGTAGCTGCCAGCTGGCATTTCAGCCTTGACAATCAGGTAGCCTCGATTGGTTCCCGATTCAACGTGGTAACGCGCCGCCAAGCGGGGTTCATTCTCGGCCAATTGACCGACCGCCGGCGAGTTCAATACCAACCCGCAGGCGAGTCCCAAAAACGACCAAACGAAGCCGGTTTGTTTCATCGAATAAACCAAGTTTGCTGCTTTCCTATAATGGCCCGAGTAAAATGCGACATTTCGCAGTCTCTGCCGAATTCCCAATCGCAGATTCCTGTCATTTTCAGGTCGCGAAGGCTACCAACAATTGGCATTCAGGTTCAACGCCATTTCGGCGGTTTTTGCGGGCAATATACGAAGCGGTCCAATTATGCTATCAAATCGGGATGGCCGGGGTTTTTAACGAGATTTTACCGGCTGAGCTGGAGTATCGAATCATGAAACTTGTCATTGCCATAATCCAACCGACCAAATTAAGAGCGGTTAAACAGGCACTGGTCCACACGGGTGTGGAACGTATTACGATTTGTGATTCACAGGAATTTGCCAAACATGTGGAACGCGACCCCATTTATCGGGGATTGGAGTACCGAACCAATATTTTGCGTAAGATCACCATTGAGATAGCCGTCAATGAAGATTACTTGGAACGCACGCTCCATGTCATTGAACATGTTGCCAAGACGGGAAGTCGGGGCACGGATGGGGATGGGAAAATCTTCGTGTTGAATATGGAAGACGTGATCCAGATTGGTCCGGAAACCCGCGGTCCAGGGGCGATTTAGTGTTTGTTTTTGTTACCCAGGACTTGATGATTTTGTCGAGTGCCCGCTCCGTCTTGCCACCCGGTGCCGTACTAAAGCAGGCGGTAAGCGTACAACGCCTCCGCGAACTGGTCATCGAAAATGAAATCCGGCTTTTGTTGGTCGATTTGCAAACGCCCGGTTTGGAATTGGATGATCTGGACCAGTTTCTCACCGAGTCGGGCCTGCTATCCAGCACAGTGGTGTTTGCCCAGCATGTCAACGTTGAGATACTGCAACAGGCAAAAGGCCGGTTCCCTAATGTAATGACGCGGGGGCGGTTTAATGCCAAGTTGCCGAATTTACTGATGGATGCCTGAATGGCATGAATCGATGATAGGCCGCTTGGAAGCCAACCTTTCGGACCATGCTGGATTCCAGTGTTTTAGGCAACTTTCCCAGGGTTGCTGATGCTTGCTGGATCCATCGCCAACACCGTCACGCCGACCTGATTGGCGTAGGCCACCAGTTCTGCCTGGTCCAGCACAATCGTTTTATCGGCTTCGATGGTCAAAATGCTGCCGCCCGCATCTTTCATCGTTTGAATGGTCCCAACTCCAATCGTGGGTACGTCGAATCGCATATCCTGCTGCGGTTTGGCAACTTTCACAACTGTGAATCCGCCCGACGGACAAAGTTGGCCAGCCCTTCGAATGCAATCGTCGGTTCCTTCAACCGCTTCGACGGCCAATACGGCTTGGCCTTTGACTGCGACCGATTGTCCGATATCGAGTCGTCCCATTTCCTTGGCCATCTGCCACGCGAACTTGATATCCAGTAATTGTGACTGGGACGGTGATTTATTGGTCAGTAGCCCGTGTTTCACAAGCAGCTCCGGTGCATAATCGGTAGCGGGAGAAAATTGTATTCCGTTGGATGCGTAAAGATCCGTGACAATCGACAGTAGGGTATCGTCCCGTTGGTCTTTTTTTTTCGAAAAATAAACGGGGTAAAAGTGTTTAAGACTTTCCCAATCGGGAAAGTGTTTTAGGAGATGGAATTTTTGAAATAATAGCGTCTTGAAGATCTTTCCAGCCATGGTTGCGGACTGGACATTGTGGCGGCGCAGGAACCGGACCTGAGCGCCCATCTTGGCCATACCAAACCAGGCAAATTCATCACAAATATCCTGGAGGTTTGGGTCGGCATGGCCATAAATTCCGCAACAATAGACTTGGTAGCCCGAGGCCTTCAACGCCTTGGCGACCTGAATTGGAAAACGCCCCCATCCGGCGATCAATCCAATTCGATTTTGAAAGGCAGCGGATCTCATTTTATTCGTCGTCATTGCCCCAGTCTGTCCGGTTCAGGCGGCATCTTGACGTGCAGGTTTGGATTCAAGGCTGTCAAAAGAAGCATCCGATGAATTTGACTTCATTTGGTCGATCGCTTTTTCCATCATCTTGATTTTCTTTCGCAACTCAGGCAACTTGGCAATCAATGCGTGACTTTGCATGCTTTCACGCACCGGTACAGCTGGAGCTCCGGCATACACTTGGCCACCTTCGAGATGATGCATTACTCCAGATTGCGCACACAATACAGCTCCAGTTCCAACCGAAAGATGGTCACCCATTCCGACCTGGCCAGCCATAACGACTCGATCGCCGGTTGAAGAGCTGCCAGCGATTCCAACCTGGGAACAAATTAGGTTTAATTCACCAATTTGACAGTTGTGGGCAATCATTACCTGATTGTCTATTTTGGAACCATGGCCAATTTGAGTCGATTCGTAGCTACCACGGTCGATGGTGGTGTTGGCCCCGATTTCAACGTCGGATCCGATTTCGACATTACCCAACTGGGCCGACAATGCATGCCCATGTTCGTTCGACCGATATCCAAAACCAAAGGCACCCAGAATCGCCCCGGAGTGGATAATCGTACGGTCACCGACCACCGTGTTTTCGTATAGAACCGCATTCGGGTAGATTTTGACATTGGAACCGATAACCGCGTTTTCCAAGACCGTCACATTAGGAAATATTACGGACCCACAACCGATTTTGACGCCATCTGCAATATGAGCACCTGGGTGAATGTCGACATCTTCTGAAATCTCAGCAGTCGAACTGACAAATGCATGGGGACTAACCCCGATCCGTTTCCGCTGTACGGGCGGTCGGAACAGTTGAACGATTTGTGTGAAAACGGATTCTGGGTCGTTAACACAAATGATGGATTTTTCGCCTAGGACTAGCTCGTCACACTCTAAACTGTCTGGAACGATGGCAGCCATTGCACTGCAGGTCAAGAATTTTTCAAAGTGCTTTTCGTTGGTTGCAAACGTGATGTCGCAACGGGTCGCCAGGTCCAGGCTGGCGGCTCCTGAAACTTGGCGTTCAGCATTTCCCAGGATTTTACCTGAAACATGATTTGCAAGTTCGTTTAAACGCTTCATTGCCAGGCATCCTTTCCCGAAGCAATGGACAACAAAAGACGGTTGAAGTCCCAAAATAATAGGTTCTTTTCAAAAATCGAACCAGAGCAATTTGGGTCGGCTCAGCATGGGTGATTCAATAGGGATACCCACCAGAAATGGTGGATAGTGCATGCTGAAGCCATTTCGGCAAAAAAAAACGTGCAGCTATAAACTGCACGTTTGTTTATGTCGTTTGCTTTTTGATTACTTATTCAAAAGAAGCATTAGCACCACTATTAGGATCATCTGGATTTGCTGTACCGGCTGCTGCTGGTGGCAGGCTTTTTGATACGTCTTTTTCCGGTTTCTTGACTTCGCCAGGACCACCGCTGCAAGCCGTGACGCTTGCGACGAACAGTGCCAAGCAGCAGACTGTAGCTATTTTCTGTAATGTCTTCATGTGAATTCCCACCTCGTAAAATAGAGTATTAAAAAAATAGGGTGTGCGAAACGCACACCCCGCTTTATTAAACTACGTCGACAATCGACTTAGAGTTCAATGTTGTAATCCTGCTGGCCATCACGACAGCCCATAACGGCATAGATGGTTTCCCAGTCAGTAGATCGTGGCAAGTTGTGAACTGAACCATCAGCAAATGCGA
>JABACA010000161.1 GCA_014237975.1 Mariniblastus sp.
TACGACTTGCGGCGACGCAAGATGAACTTGGAGACGATCCATCAATACGACACTTATGTTCCCATTCTCAGTGATCTGGAAGTAGAACATCAATGGGACCAAGCCGTCGATATGGTATGTGAGTCGCTGCAACCACTGGGAGAGGAGTACTGTGGAATCCTGCGTAACGGTTTGAGCGGACGTTGGTGTGATCGATATCCCAACCAGGGTAAGCAGAGTGGCGCATTCAGCTACGGGACCTATGACGGTGACCCCTATATCATGATGAACTATAAACCGAGGGTGCTGAATGACGTGTTCACATTGGCCCACGAAGCGGGTCATTCCATGCACTCTTACTTTTCCAGCAAACACCAGCCTTTTGAGTACTACAACTACACGATTTTTGTGGCCGAAGTTGCCAGCACATTCAATGAACAGCTGCTGACCCAGCACCTGTTGTCCCAGGCGACCGACGACCGGCAGAAAGCCTACTTATTGAATAACGAAATCGATGACATTCGTGGCACGATTATTCGACAGACCATGTTTGCCGAGTTCGAAAAAATCACGCATGAAATGTGTGAAGCGGGCGAACCGTTGACCTTGGACGCATTCAAGTCGGTGTACACTGGTTTGCTCAAGGACTACTTCGGACCGGATTTTGTTATCGACGACGAACTGTCACTGGAGTGCCTGCGGATCCCCCATTTCTATCGGGCGTTCTATGTCTACAAATATGCAACCGGTTTGTCGGCTGCCATCGCGCTCAGCCAGCGAGTCTTGCAGGGAGGCCCAGCCGAATTGAACGACTACTTAAACTTCCTCAAAGGTGGTTGCAGCCAATACCCGCTCGATTTACTGCGCGATGCGGGTGTCGACCTGGAAACACCCGAACCGGTCGACACGGCACTCGGTCATTTTGCCAGCTTGGTCGACGAACTCGAATCGTTGCTATGATTCTGTGACGGATGTTGTATACAATGAAGCTCTAAACCAAGCTCTCACAAAACGACAGGTCTCGTGAAACGATTCATTCAACTTTTCGTTCTTGCATTGATGGCAGCTGGGATCACCCCGCTGCAGGAACCTGGTTTACAAGCGCAATCTGCAGCCGAAACGGGTTGGCAACGTCATGCTCAACTGCAGCAACAGTTGAGGCAGGCCATCGACGACCTGGGACTCACCCCTCTCGCGGCGGACTGGATCATTGCCCGTGACCCCCAGCGACTGTATGTGTTCACTCCCCAGGAACAGGTCCACCGGCCGCGCGACCCCCGACTGGAGCCCCTCTTCCAGGAGCACGCAGAAAAACTTTTTGAGCTGGCCAAACAACAGAACGCCGACGATCGCCCGGCAGCCTGCTTTCAATTGTTACACGAAGTCCTGTTTTACAATCCGGATCACGAACAGGTTCGTAAAATTCTGGGGCATCGCAAACAGGAAAATGGCTGGCATGTATCCTCTGATCGGTTGCGAATCACGGTTGCTACCCGGAAACAGTCATTAATGAACTGGCCGGCAAAATCATATTTGATCTGCAAGACGCCCCATTTTGAAATTGCCTCCCAGGCCGATGAAGCTCAAACCCGTTTGTTGGCCGAAAAACTGGAATTGTGGCAACAGGTCTGGCGACAGGTTTTCTTTGAGTACTGGTCCCGTTCCTCGACGTTGCAACGATGGATCGATGGCAAAGGACAGGCGCGGGTTCCCTCCAAGAAATTCCAGATCATTTTTTTTAAAGACCGCCAGTCATATGTAGCAGGACTGACTCAGTCGATTCCGGGAATCGCCGCATCCACCGGTTACTACTCACCTTCGGAGGAAGCTTCGTTTTTCTACGCATCGGACCAATTGCAGGAACAGGCCACCTGGCGACACGAGCTGACTCACCAGTTGTTTCGCGAGTCGCGACGTTCGGCCGAGTCACCCTTCGAGGATGGTTTTCTCTGGCTGGATGAAGGGATCGCCATGTATTTTGAGTCACTCATCGAATCCCCTCGCTATGTCGTACTGGGGGGGTTCGACTCCAGGCGGATGCAGTTCGCCAGGCTGAGATGCCTCAAGGAACAGTTTTACGTTCCCGCCAAAGAATTGACCGCGCTCGATCAAAAAGAATTCCAGACCCATCCCGATGTCCAGAAAGTCTACAGCCAGTCGGCCGGGTTGGCCCACTACTTGATGAGTTCCGACCACGGCGCGCTGCGGTCGCGATTGTGCGAATTCCTGAGCCTCAGTTACATGGGGAAACTCAAAGACGACTCCTTCAATAAGATTCTCGGGATGACGATGGAAGAGATCGATTCGGCCTACCGGGAATTTCTCCAAGTCGACAAGGGTCAACTGGAGTCAGGCATCACGGCGTCCAAGCTGCGCAGCGAATTGGCCTTGCCCCACTCGCAACTTTCCGACCAGGCCCTGTCACAAATCGGCAACTGCCCTAACCTGGCCTGGCTGGATCTTTCCGCTGCGGATTTACGGGGTGATAAACTGGCGGGGATCCGAGGCTGCCGCCAACTTCGCCAGCTGTTCCTGACCGGTTGCCTGCTGGACCGCACCAGCCTGCAAAGCTTGCAAGGGCTCGATCAGCTTTCCGAATTGGATCTCAGCGCCACGAGCCTGTCTGACGACGATCTTTCCCCGTTGGCATCCCTGCCAGCGCTATCCAGCTTGAATCTGTCGGGAACCAAGATCTCCGATGCGGCGATCCCGGCGCTAATGAAACTCAAAGGATTGACCGGCATCAACCTGTCGGGCAGCGGGCTCAGTCGATCCGGTGTAAGCAAGCTGCAATCGGCCAATCCAAATTTGGCCATTACGTTTTGAAAGCAAGGCATGAACAAAATTCGACCCTGGGTCCTGGCCGAAACTAACTACGGCGATGTCAAACAGCAGACTTACGACGTGGCGGTCGTCCCGCTGGGGGCGACCGAACCCCACAATCTGCACCTGCCCTACGGCACGGACATTTTCGAAGCCAACGAAGTGAGCCAGCGCATTTGCCAGTACGCCCACAGCCGGGGCGGATCAGTGGTCACTCTGCCGGCGATCCCGTTTGGCACTGAAACCAACCTGAGTGAATTCCCGCTGGCCATCAACCTGAATCCGTCCACCTTGCACGCCGTGCTGGAGGACATTGTCGACTCATTGACCGATAGTGGTATCCAAAAAATTGTTTTGCTCAACAGCCATGGTGGTAATGATCTGAAACCATTCCTGCGTGAAATGGCCGGTACCACATCGGCTCACCTGTTCCTGTGTAACTGGTACCAGGCGATCGGTGACGTCTACTTCGACCTGTTTGAACATGCCGAGGACCATGCCGGGGAGATGGAGACCTCGTTTGCACTGGCCTATTTCCCGAACCTGGTCGCCACCAACGAAGATGGCAGCCTGGCCGCCGACGAGGGAAAAACGCGGCCGATGCGGTTTGCAGCACTGAACGAGGGGTGGGTATCGATCACCCGACCGTGGCACCTGCTGACAACCAACTCGGGCGCGGCCAACCCGCACCAGGCCACCGCCGACAAGGGTCGCCGCATGATGGAGATCCTCGAAGAGCGGCTGGGCGGTTTCCTGTTGGAACTGGCTGAATCTGAACTGGACGAGACGTTCCCGTTTTAGGCAACCGCCGGGCGTCACCCACTCTCATAACCGACGCGCGCCGACTCGATGCGTGCAAGGAGATTAGCTGATTGCAGGTTGGGCCGGTCGTGTTGCGCACCCGTTAAGCGCACTGACTGGGGAAGGAAATGCCAGCAATGCGGAAGCCGGCACTGATCTCTTGCGCCTGTATTATTTCTTGCGACCTGGTCGTTCTGCATTTTGAGATGGGCGTCGCAATGTGAGATGTTACCAACGGTAAATGAGCGCACGTATTCACCTTTTTTGCCACTGGCACATTAGTTGCGTTTTGCTGGAGTCCTACTTCCCTTTTCCCTTCCTACGAGGAAATTTCTATGCCTACCCAAATCTCTGCCTCCGCCCTCTGGTTACTATTTGCTCTCTCTTGCTCCCTGGTTCATGGCCAGGAGAAGGCGCCTGCCAAGACCGACTCGCCCTGTCCCTGCGACGCCGTGAAAACAGGAGGGACACCACCAGGTGGTCACTTGTTGCGGTTGCCACTGGGCCTGGACCCGTTTTTGGCCGTCAACATGCTCTACGTCCCGACCACTCCCACGTTACAACCGATCGAGGCAGGTCAAGATTCAAAAACCGAGTCGCCTGGTCCCACGCCGGCGGCCCGGGAAAACGATTGGCGATTCTGGAAATCCCGCTCCCGGGATCGAACCCAGGGTGACGACTGGTTCATGGATTTACCCTTCAACGGCATCTCGATGGAGGCGACGATCCCGCTCGCGGTCGATCTGCCCTGGATTGAAAAGTTGATCGGGGGTGGCGACAAGAAAGGTTGCTGGGTCATGTCCTGGGAACGTATCGACAGCGATGGAGACGGGGTCTTTGACGCCGTTCGTGTCTGGTATAACTGGGTGGTCCCTTGCCCGGTAACCAAAGAGGATAAAGGGTAAATCATGCCGGTTCCCTTTCGGGCGGAGCCTTCACGGCTCCCCCGAAAAGGAGCGACCCGTTTCGTGGTACTTGAGGTACTCTTCGTTCGTTTCTGTCACGGTCGTGGAGCAAAAGCAACGGGGATTGGGGAGGTTTGTCTTCCAACGGGCATCGCCCGCAGCAGTCGGGACGACAGATGATGGAGATACTCGAACAGCGACTGGGCGGATTCCTGCTGGAACTGGCCCAATCGGAACTGGATGAAACGTTCCCGTTTTAAGATCCACTTGTGGACAGATCAAGAGAAGGCAATCAAACGATTTGGACTGCTTATCGTTGCCCCGTTCGCGGCATTCACACTTTTACTGTTTTGGATTTTTTTGGTTAGACTTTGAAAGTCAAAACAAACTTCAAGTTAGCATGAGTTTGGCGGTGGAAACAAGAATAAATATCTTGTTTTGCCTGAACGGAGTAAATGTTATGGATGAATTCATAGAAGATTACGTTGCGTTCGAGTTGTTTGAAGAATCGCTTTGTGAGGTTCGTTTGCATGACTAGAACAATGTTCAAAAGAACAGCCACCTTAAACACCGTTTCCGTTTTTGCCATCTGCATCACTCTGTTTATTTGCAGCTTTTTCGTTGAAGCCATGTTGTTCCCCAATACCCCCAGTTGGGAAGACCGGTTGCGAAAAAGACAAGAACAAAAACTCGAATTCATGGAACAAGTGTTTCAGCAGGAAGAAGAAGACCGAAAAGCACGGATCACCGAGCTGCTGAAGCCGAAAAACAAGGGTCACTGACGTTGCCTGTCCCTCGTGTGAGTCTTCACTCTTGTTTGATCGTGAACGACAACTCTATCTCTGTCCTGAGTGTCGTGGCGAGTTCGTTGCTGAGAACGGCTGATATGGCGACTTCTGACCTCATTGCATGTTTTTTGCATGTTTTTTTCCGTGCTTGTGCCGAAACAGATATAGACGACAACCTGAAAACGCCTAATTTATAGGGGTCTAAAAGATGTGGTGGCTGTGGCGCAATTGGTTAGCGCACTGGATTGTGGTTCCAGGGGTTGGGGGTTCGAGTCCCCTCAGCCACCCTCTTTCGATCCGCTTTGAATCTCGCTGCCCGTTTCGATCTAATCGATGTTGGTATTCGTCTCACCATTGCTGCGGGTCCCCAACGCGCTCAAGATGATTGGATCGACCGTTTCCCTGACGAAACGGCAATGCCCATCGGCAAACCCCATGTTGACGCCTTGGGTATGCTGGCTGCCAAAGCTCAGCTCCATGTCATCGCCCGCCGCGTTGGGATTCTTGATCGAGTTGATGGGACAGGCGGCTGATCCGACACATTCGGAACACTCGGACGAATTCCAGGTGGTGATTTGCTGGTATGTAAACAGCTCTCCGGAACCGATGTACCAATGATCCACTTTTTGAGGATTTCCCGAATAGTCTTCGCCCCACACGTCTTGATCCGGGAGCGACTCTCCCACCAGAATCGTATGAGACAAACCATCCAGAATGTCGGCCACTCTTGTTTGGCTGTTTTGATAAAAGACGCCATCGGATCCATCGAATTCCTGGTAGGCCCCCATCCCACACCAGGGCAAATCACCCGATTCACGATTCAACAGTCCGCTGGCACAGGCCAGGTAACAACAGGGCACCCGATTCGTTCCCGGCAACGGATCAAATTGGGTTTGATCGACATTGGCCGAGGGACATTGAAAGACCCCAAGATAGACTCCCATGGCGGCCGGGTTATTCGGGTTGGTTGCCGTCAAGCTACTCCACGGTCCCTCGATATCCAGTCCCTCGTATAGGTTGTTCTGTTCGATAAAAGGAAGAATATAACCCGACCACATCGTCATCGCAGGTGTGCTGAACCCGGAGGGGAGATGTTCATTGACCCCCTCAAAATTCAACAGTGCCAACGTCTGTTGCTTGATGTTATTGGCGCACTGGACCCGTCGTGCCGCTTCTCGAACCATCTGCACGGCCGGCAACAACATCCCAATCAGGATGCCAATAATGGCTATTACGACCAGTAATTCCACCAGCGTAAATGCTGTCCGCTGCGATGCGGTCGCAGGTAGTTTCTTCACCAGCCCCTCCCCGTCCATTTCCAAAACACCTGTTCGATTGTGACTCATCGTGTAGCGCAATGTCAATGAAATTGATTGTTTCGTGAAGCAATTTACCTTGATTGCCCCTCTTTCGGAGGGTGGGCATCAATGGATGAGTTCAAGCGTTTCCATCTGAAGGGGAATCTCATTCCTTCCTTGTCTGGACACCCACGGTTTCCATCATTAATTGGCCACGGCCGTCATGGATGGTTATTTTCCATTCCATCTTGTCCTGGCCGAAAAACTGGAAACGCATCTTCCCGTGCAGGTCCTCGCCGACTTCAAATTCCCAGTCCATCCGTTCCAATTTCGGGTTCCAGTGACCGATCGTATCTCCCCCGGGAAAACTGTTGTTGCCAAAGAACCAACTGCGATAAACCTTGGCTTCGGCATCGTAGTTTATTAGCCAGCGGCCTTTCGCACCGTCCTTCATCACCAAGTCACCCTGAATAAAATTCTTGTCCAGCACCCATTGGATCTTTTCTTCCCCCGCAACGGTTCGCTCTACCGGGTTCCAGGCAGCCTTTTTCTCGACCACCTTGTTGACCCAGCTACCGACGCGACGGTTCAAGGGCTCCAGCGGATCATTTCCAACCGTGTCATCTCCAACAACGGTGGCAGGTCCTATCGCGATGAGTGCCAAACAACAGAAGCGACTAGTCTTGGTAAAAAACACGTTGAGTCTCCTTACACCCCAAAGGCTGATGAAACGTTCCTGTTGCAACGAACCAACCACGGTGATGGATGTCCGTGCATGGAGTCGGCATGAATGTCGAATGAAACCAATCAGGCGAACTACTGCTCCGTCGATGTCTGTAATTCGCTGGTTGATTTCATGTAGGCCAACAGGTCGAGGATCTCCTGCCGCGTGAAATTATCAAGCAGCCCGGTCGGCATCATCGAGACTTTCGACGGTTTGGAATCCTCAATTTGCTCCACATTGATGTTGGTCAACTTGCCCGGGTTGATCATATCTTCCTGGACCATGTAATTTCGGCCATTCAGATTGACCACCCGCCCGCTGACCGTCCGGCCATCGACCATCTGGAAGATGGTCGCCTGGTACTGGTCCGAGACCTCTTTGCTGGGATCAATCAATGTTTCCAACAGGTCGCGGGTATTGTATCGGCGACCCGCATTGGTCAGGTCCGGGCCGACGATTCCCCCCTGCCCTTGAACGCGGTGACACTTGAAACACTGGGCGGCCGCAAAGATCTGTTTGCCGTTTTCGATATCGGCCCGGGAGAAATCAACCGGCTCTCCCTGTAACAGATCTTCGACGCCCCATTTCTTGACAAAGGTTCGGGCCTTGAGGTCGGCATACGGATCGATCGGGGTCGGTTTCTTGGCCAATAGGTCGGCCAGTCCGGCCTGTTCTTCGGGGCTCATCGATTTAATCGCCGCGTCCCGAATATTGTTCAAGTACGGAGCAAAGGAATTACCACCCTGCAGGCCGGCCGCCTTGAGGAACCAATTGAAATACCTTTCCCGCAAATCTCGATTCCATCCTGCTTTAACATTGTGCAAGACCATCGCGTAGTGGATCTGCTCTTCCTGGGTCGGGGCCACTTCCAGCAACGCAATCGTTCCCTTGACGACCTGCGGTACATTGGCGGCTGCCAGGACCCGCGCCAGTTCACGGTCCAGTTCGGGATCCCCGGCAGGAAAATGGCTGGCCAATTTTTGTAGGGCAGCCTGGGTTGTTGGATTCGGTTCCCCCATGCGAATCAGGATCAGTGCATAATCGCGCAGCAGGTGTAGTTGCTGTGACTTGGTCAGTTGGTCCCAATTCATTTTTGACAATTCACTGACAGCCAGGTCTTGCTGACCCGGATCGCCAACCCGCGCCAGTGCCATCACGGCTTCCAGCAACGTCTGTGGATCTTTCTCGGACTTCAGTTTGCCAATCCAGTCGGTGGGATTGATATTCTCAAGGGCCGTTCGGGCTGCATAGCGAATAAATCGGTCCGAGCTTTGCAGTTTGGGCCAAATCTTGGCAAGTTGCCCCGAGCCGTCTTTGCCATGGCCCTGCTCCAGGGCTTTACGGACGGTCGCCTGCTTGGTTGGCGCGGGGTACTGGGCCGGCGCCGTCGACTCATCACCATCGTAAGTTACCCGGTACAAGCCAGACTGTATCCGGCGACCACCAATCAAGAAATACAGCGCGCCATCGACCGGGTTGACGATCAGATCTGTCACCGGCAGTGCGGGGGCCGTGCAAAAGAGTTCTTTTTCGGCCTTGAACGAAGCCCCATCGGGTTTCATATGAACCGCATAGATGATCCCGTAGCTCCAATCCGAAATGTAGAGCGCATTCTGGTAGGCCGCCGGGAATTTGGCACCCGTGCCAAACACGATTCCGGTGGGACTGCCAGGACCAATGTCGATGACGGCAGGCGAACTGTCGGGAAACCAGGTTGGCCATTTACCGGAACCGTGTCGCCAGCCAAACTCGCTGCCGCTGGTCACGTGGCAAACTCGCGTGGGACGATACCAAGGCAAGCCAACATCCCACTCCATATCGGCGTCGTACGTAAACAATTCGCCGTTGGGGTCAAAGGCAATGTCATATTCGTTGCGGTAACCTGAACTGATCAGCTCCAGGTTTTTGCCATCGGGATCGATCCGGCAAACCCAACCTCCTGGCGCCATCCGGCCAACCGCATGTCCACGAGCATCAGGCAATCTGGGTGTTGCCTGGTCTTCCTGCCATACTTGGGTGACACGAGAGTTCTGCACTTCGGGAAGCTGGGTGTGATTACCGGCACAGATGTAGAGTGATTTCTTGTCGGGGCTCAAGACGATCGCATGAGGTCCATGTTCCCCACCTCCCTTCATTTCCCGCAATAGCTCCATGTGTTCGTATTGATCGTCTTTGTCCCGATCCTGCAAACGATAAAGACCGGCCGGCCATTCCTTGTTGCCGTGCGCCATCACATACAAACTGCCAAAGGCATGCAGCAAACCTTGGGCATGACCAATCGAAAGATCGATCGGTTCGACCTTGACCGGGGATTCCCCAACCGTGACCCGGTAGAGTTTGCCGTACTGATCCGAAGTGATCAGCCTGCCTTGGGGGTCGGTGGTGATGGCAACCCAGGAGCCCTGCTCCTGGGGAACGCTGTACAGCCGCTCGGCCTGAAACCCCGGCGGCATGCGCAACTTGGCGCCGTCGACCGCCTGATTCTGCAATCCGGCCTGCGGGTTACGGGTCTTTCGAGTCTTTTGGGTCAGGTTCCAGGGAGCCATGTTCGAGGAGCCAAGTTCGACAGCCCCACCCCAACGGTTGTCGTCAAATTCAGTTTGGTTCCAGCCCGGCTGAAGTTTTTCCGAGACTCTCCACGCTGCATTGGAAACCAGTTTAACCTGGTCATCGATGACCAGGGACGCCAGCAAACCGGCCGGGCCACCCTCGTTGGTGGCCTCGATGGCAATCGTGTTGTTTCCTTCGACAAGATATTTTTTGATATCATACCGGGCCACAGTCATCCAGGACGGATGGGTTCCCAGTTTCTTCCCGTTGATGTACGTGGTGCAACGATTGTCGGCCGTTACCCAGAGGGTGGCCGATTTGGCTGGCTGGGTCAGCGTCAAGCGATCACGAAAAAATCTCGGGCTGTCGTCCTGGTTCGACACAGCGGCCTGGCGGTCGTCCCAGATCCATTTGGCTGTTTTCAAGGGATCGAGTTGGGCTGCATCCGGGCGGGCCGGTCCCGAGATCACCAGTGATACGGCGGAGCGAATCACGTGGGTGATTGCATTTCGATTATGCAGGCG
>JABACA010000162.1 GCA_014237975.1 Mariniblastus sp.
AACCAATACTGTACAGCCACCTGGCGCGGGTTTTTTTCATAGAGAGCCAACCACTTCGAAATAGCTCTATCGAAATTACCAGCGTTGAAATCTCTGATTGCTTGATCAAATTTGATCTGTTCGTCGCCCACGAAAGGTGAACGCAATAAGACATTCGTTGGGCCGCTCATATAGCGGTTTGCTGTCAATGAAATGTAGGTTGGATCGTCTTGCATGAGCTGGGAAAAAAAGAACGTTGCTGCCGTGATGGAAGCCATCGGCTTAAAGATCTTGTTGGACAACGGAGCTTGACCATTGGCAATCAACAATTCGTTCATTTTGTGGACGTGCGGACCAATTTTTACAACGGTCGGAAAACCGGAGGAATAAACAATGTAGTCAATATGGTCGTTAATCCGAGACTCGTTGATTTTTTTCGAAAAGAAAATGATTTTCAGTTGAAAAGTCTCAAGAGCTACGTCTACCGAATTAGGGACGCCGGTCAAATAAACCACGTTACTGGGCGGGATTTTCCTGAGCCGTACGTAATGATTGGCCAACAACATCGAGGTAGCATCGTTAGCATTGACGACGAGCAGCACGTTTTCCGGCCCGCCCCCTGCCAACGCATTTTGCTCAATGACACTGCAGCCAGAGACAGCAAGAAACAAAACAAGCAATTGGGTGTAGCGGTGCATAGCGATCAGGGGTTAAAGAATCGGCACCTTGTAATTATAAGGTGATTCTCAAATATCCCAATCCGAACGCAATCCAAATTTCCCGGTTCCAAGCCCGCTGGCAATTGGGAGAGTTGCTGATTACTGGGAATTCCGAGTACTTCATCCGATACCGTGTCATGTTGGCCTGCAGCCACGGCTGGAAAATGATGCAGTAGCCAACACCCCATCGACGGGGCAGGGCGGACCGCAAGAACACGTTCCAAAAGAAGTTTGGCCGCAAACGGCCTTCCATCGCCGTCACGGCTTAACCGCTTATCGAACGCGGCATTTGAATTGAATCACGCCACCCGTCGCTTTGTCGATCGGCTTAGTAATTTCCCAGGACAATCTGAGTGAACCTGCCTCGTTCAGCGACGTTACCAACCTGGCATCCAATGTGCATGAGGCGGATTCTGGCATGAATTCCAGCCTTGGTGAGAGATTGTCGATAATGGTGACGTTGCCAATTCTTTCACTCCCCACATTGTCGAAACGGATTGTAAAATCGACTTCTTCTCCCGGTTTGGCACTGATTCGGGAGGCAAGCTTGCAAAGACGCAACGTGGGGTGGGATTCGGATTCACTGGCAACCACTTCCTGGATGGTCGAGATATCATTCACGATGACTGCTTGGGCGTTCTTGACCGTCATTTGTGACGCTACATCGATATCCCAAGCGAGCGCCGATTGCATACCAAGATTAAGCCGAGCCGATTCGGTATTTTCGAAGCGGCCAAACTTGATTAACTGTAAATTGCCAAACGCCTTGAGAGTAGCGTAGGAACCGACCAGCTGGATCGTATTGTCAACAACCGTACTTCGGGCATGATCCTTGAACGAATTCGCTCGATAGGATGCTTTATTACTCTGCAATCTCAATTGTTGTAGCGAGCTGGAGGACAATTCATGTCCGCGGGTTTGTTCCGAATAATTTTTCTTACGGAACGAAGCTAACGAGGTAGAAGAATTTGAATGTCCTAAGTTATAGACTTTGCGTACAGCGGCAAATCTTGGAGAGTAAATGCAGACACGGTTACTGGGAACCACAATGGTCTCTCCCTCGAGAGTATCAAAATGACCGATGGTGTCTTCGATACCTAAACCGGAGACCTTCCAGTTTCCATCAACTCGGGCTTGCGGCAGACGATCACATCCATCACAAATAAATTCGTCAGCTCTTCGCACCGGTTTCTGGGGATTGCAATTGACGCATCCCGACAGGGCAGGGGGGCAAGGTACGCAGCCCACCCCCGTGTCGGTCGACTGCATATTAGCCGCATTCATCCGCCACTCGTAAACCGCTTTGTGGGAAGTTGGCTGGGCATAGGATACAGGACGGGTGATTCCCGTTTGTTTGGAAACCTGCGGATCCGCATTTTCCTGTTGGGCAGGAGTCGGCTTTTGATTCTTGTAGATTTTGACAGGAGGGCTGAAAAACTCGAAATTTCCTGTTTGGTCGGATGGAATCGGGGCTCTCGTTCCCATCCGGAGGATAGCCATGGGTCGTCCCAAACGAGCGGCAACTCCCAACGGGTCTTCTTGGAATCCAACGTCAAACGACGACTGATGACTTTCCTGTTGACGATAGGGCAGGGCAGTTATTGGGTCTTCGAGGTAGATCACCTTGGTCACCATCTTGCCCCGTGCAATTTGCAGCAGATCGTTGTAATGGATCGCGATCTCTACCGGATGTTCCGTGGCCAACCCCTCGGGTGGGTAGAGTCGATCCAACATTTCAACCGACGGGTAAACTTCCAAGCCAGGATGTCCCTTGATATCGGTAATTTTAATGCGATAAACGGGACCAACCGTCAAACCGGCCATCACTGAATTGGGTTGAGCCGGCTTAAAGGAACCTTCATTCCAAATTGCGACAGTCGCATTTTCAGGAACCTCAATTCGCACCGGTTGGGTATAGTGGCTCAACTCCGGATCGCGCAATAACTGCAATCTTGCCAGAGTTCCTGGCGAGACAGCGCCATTAATCAATTCCTGACGCGAAGGTGCAAACTGGCCTTGGGCAGATACAGGTTCCAGCAAGCATGTCAGCAACAGGGCTGATGCGACCCACGACAGGATACGGAAATCATTCAACAGGTTCATGTCAACGGTTCCGAACATGACCAACGGCTATGAAATAGGGCAGCCTTCGCTACCACTCCGGGGTAACCAACTTAAAACGCAAGCCGTTCCGGACAGAAGTCCAAGAACGGCTCACGATAAAGTCAGTGAAACACTATCGTCGGCGGTTCAACAAACCTTCCGGAGGACAGTAGGGGATCTGTCCATGAACCATGTCTGCCGGCGGCTGACCATTGGCGAATGATGGACGGATCGTGCGCTCTTTGATCATCACACGGTTAACCGGTTGAGGATATGACAAACCAGGACGCTGTTTAACATGTACGTCGACCACTGGCGTTGGACTCGGAATCTGCATGGCCGTGTGGTTGTACAGGTCGTAACGCTGAAGTCCAGCCGGTCCGCCCATCGGTATATGGGGTGGACCTGGCAGTCCAATTTGCGTCCCAGTCCAAGGCATTCCATAGGCAGGACCGCTTACACCAGAGATGTAACCATCGGTCTGAACTCCTGGCATGCCAGGCAGCGCACCTGCCATGACAGCAGGATCGGTTCCTGGGACTTCGAGGTCCTTGTTTCCAATTCTCAAGATGGCCAAGATGGCTCCGCGACGGTCAGCTTCCGTGATGGGATCAACACCTGGATCCAACCGGGTACTTACCAGTGTGTCAACGCCAGCCAGTGCCAACTCTTGATACTCGGGATCTGGAACGTAGATTACCTTGGTCACAAAGTTGCCTGCGTTCACCTGGTCAAAATCTTCCTGTGTCAACTGAACTGGAACAGCTGCATGGGCAAGATAGGCCGCTGTTCTTGACGATACCGTCCCAATTTCCAAGGTTGGATACAATTCCAAGCCTTCCTGGCCCTCGATGTTCGTCAACTTCAAACGGTAGACACAACCTTGGCCGAAATTCTGGCGGCTAGGTACAACTAACGGAGTTGAGTCATATTGACCGACACCGTTGACATCCCAGTTGATGTTCATCATTGCAGGCTTGTCAAACAAGACCTGTACTTTTTGTTGGGCAACCGATCCATATGGACCATTCGCCCTTACGGCGTTGGCATTGGCGGCATAGGAAGAAGCGGATAGAACGCCTGGTCCTGGTCCACCGACTCCCGGTCCGGGTTCCATCAGCATTTGTGCTGGTGGTAAATTATGACTTACTGGGATGCCCGTTCGAGTAACTGGAACTTGACATCCAGTTACGATCACGGCCAACGCCAGCATCATCAATCCTGTTGAGATACGTGCGTGCATCAGATTCCCCCCTAAGTTTGTACGCCGGACGATGCTGATGTTCACATCCGACCCTCTCTCATTACAAGAGAAGAATTTTGTGTTTCCAAACGTCTGACTATGAGACTATGCACTTCAGCTTCTCAAAAAACTGACATAGACCCGTTTTAGAGTCACACCTAAAATAAGCCACGTTGAAAGCTGCAAGATTCAAAGCATCCCTCGTGCAATTGCTCGTTTGCTGCGTTTAGAACAAAACTGGCATTTGCAGGATCAATTGGAATCAGCAAGTTTCTCTCTGGGTCAACGCAGATTTCAGTTTGGTTGATTCCAAACGGTCGATCTGCTGTTGGCATAGGTAGTAACGCTGCTCTTTGTTTTCGGCGCGTCATAATGTATTTCTTTGGAAAAATCCGCACATCCGTTTCAATGAAGCTGGAATTACCATTTGCCATCTTTTTGCTAGCGGCTGGCTGCTTTCTGTGGTTCGCTGATGGAGGGTTCTATGTCAGCACCCCAAGCCCTGCCACAGAGAACCAAAAAACCAACGTTACTCAAGGTAAACTTGGTCGCGCCGATCCGATTTCGCATCCGATTCAACTCGTGTCCTCTGAAGATTCGAGAATCGTTGATGGCTCACAGGATGACAGCACTTCGAATCCCACCGAAAGTCAAACACTCCTCATGCAGTCTGCTGCCAACATCGTCTCCTCACCCCCCATCGAATCCACAGTTGTCTTGACAGTAGATCTGTTCGATCAGCATCTCGTCACTCAGGGGAGGTATATCCAATTAGGGCAGGGCAGTCGCAAATCCCGATTGGATTTTGAATACAAACAAAAAGAGATCGGGAAATTAACTCAAATTTGCGACGGTCGTTTTTTCTATTCGATCCAGGAATCAGACAAGGGGAAAAATCTCCGCTTCGTAGATCTTTATCAGCTAGCAAAGGCCGACCAACAAGGTTGGATGGCCAATCCAACCGCCTGGATGGCCACTGGCGGTCTTTCCAGTTTGATGCAACACCTGGCCATGGCCTTTGAGTTTGAGCCGGTTACCAAAGGGGAGATCGGTGGAATCCCCACCCTGGTTTTACGGGGCACCTGGAACCTGTCTTACCTGAAACGTCTGACGGAAAATCAGGTCGACCCGGCATGGCTGGAACAGCCAGTGCAATGGAACAAGCTTCCTCCACAACTTCCTCATCTCGTCGAACTGCACCTCGGCGCCGATGACTTTCTCCCCTTATTTCCCTACCGAATCATATTTTCACAATATCAATCGGCAAACGTAAACGAATCACCTCGATCGATCGTCCGTTTTGAAATGAGTGAAGTGAGTAAACTCGAAACGGTCGACCAGCAATGGTTTGTCGTTCAATCGGGTGGATCCAGCCAGGTTGATTTGACCGAGGAATTGGCGGCCAGGGTCCGGTTCATTTCGAAGTCAATCCGAACTGCGAAACAGAGCCGTAACCCCCCGTTGAAAAAGTAAACCATGCGCAGTGTCATCCAGCGAGTAAGTCGTTGTAGCGTTCGAGTGGCCAACTCCATGGTCGGGCAAATCGGCAGCGGACTACTTATCCTCGTCGGTGTGGAAAAGGGGGATAGCCAGGAAGACTTGCGCTATACGGCTGACAAACTGTTGGGGCTTCGAGTGTTCAATGACAGTGATGGAAAAATGAATCTCTCCATCCAGGATACAGGTGGCGAAATTTTAGTCGTCAGTCAATTCACCCTGTTGGGAGACGCGCGTCGAGGACGACGTCCTAGTTTCATCAACGCGGCAGACCCTGCAGACGGCGAACGCCTTTATCGACAGATGATTGAATACCTGCAACAGCAGGGGGCAGCGGTCCAGTCCGGACAGTTTCAAGCGGACATGCAGGTTGAATTGATCAACGACGGGCCCGTGACCATATTGATTGATTCACGAAAAACGTTTTAGCCGATGATCCGATACCTAACGACGCAGAACCGGATCACCGCCGCCTATGGAATCCATTAACCATTGTTTCGCCGCATGGGGAACAATGGTGACAGGCTCGCGACCAAAATATTGCATCAAACTTTGATCACCAAACACGATGATCAGAAGAATGGCCAACTTGCCGTAAGTTGAAATGTTGGGCCATAGCTTGGGGCTAAACCACTTGAGCGCCGTTCCGAAAGATTTTTTCACCCGGATTTCGTTACCATTCCAATCGACTGACCAGATTTCATCAAGAACCAGGTGGGTAACAAACCCGAGCACAACTGCCCACGATTTGAATAGCCGGACGCCCAATTCGGGCGAGAGACACACAATGAATGTCGTCAAACCGGCAATCATCGCGGCCGGGATGCTGTGCCACATCCCACGGTGTTTCGTGTACTTGCTGAAGAGCCGTCCCAATCCGAAACGAAAAACAACATAAACCACGCCCGCTGCAAAAACCATGTTCTCCGGTGACATGCCCCATTGTCGAAAACGGTGCATCATCAACATGGGGACCAACACTGCCAAGAAGGAAAGTGTTTCACGTTGCGGTATTCCCGAGCTACTATCAAGGTCGGGCAGCATTCCAGCCACACTGCACAGGGCACCAGCGACCATCGAGTGTTCCAATGAAAAGCCAAAACCAAAAAACCCGCCTACACCATACCCCACTCCAATAACGGTACTCGTGGTAATGTGGGTTTTGAAATCGGCCATAGATATATGCTGGCAGGTTCACAAGGACGCTAGACGACGATTGAGCCGGAAAGGGCACAGGTTCACCTCAGGATTTAGAGAATCAAGACAATTGGCAAAAGGGCAACTTGGCAAAATTCAACAAACAAATGGTGTTACTACAGCTGGGGACCATTCGGTCCGCTAGCTGTCGTAAGCTGGCGACCTGATCCAGCATGACCGACGCGAGTTCGCCTTGAGTCGAATCCTCGAATCCGATTAAATCCCCCAGCACTTTGCCAATACGAACACCCATTGATTCATGAAACTGCGTTGTTTCATGAAGCTGGGAAAGGAGTTTCCGAAATGTCCTTTTACGACATCCTTATGATGACGATCCTTTGCCTGACAATTCTGTTTGGACTGTGGAAAGGACTCGCTTGGCAAATCGCTTCTCTGGCCGCCATCATCATCAGCTACATTGTGGCGATGCAATTTCGGGGTGAAGTTTCTGGTTACATTCAGGCGGAAGAGCCATGGAACCGTTTTGCCGCCATGTTGATTTTGTATGTCGGAACTTCCATTGTGGTTTGGATTATCTATTGCTTTTTAGTTCGCAGGACCATTGATGGTCTTAAACTCCGTTGGTTTGATCGGCCGGCCGGGGCGATGGCAGGCGCTGCCAAGGGCGCTATCCTGTGCATGGTCATCACGATCTTTTCAGTCGCTCTACTGGGTGAAGGTGCTCGGGATGCAATCATGTCATCCAAATCCGGAGGTTATATCACCGCGGCCATTAACCGACTCGACCAATGGATGCCGGCCGAAATTCACGCTTACGTGGATCCATACGTCAACACATTCAATCACAAGATGACCGAGAAAGATCCAGACTGGATCCGCACAAGTCAAGATAAATTGAATAGTACTCTCGATCATATCAAAGGCAATTTGAAGACATTTCATGGCAACTGGAACCAGCCTTCGGATTCCAGCACCGGTGCCACAGGCAGCGCAGCAAATCATTGGGGCCCAGCTTCCCAACCGACGCCACCCGCGACCAGCACCTTTAACGATTCAGAAGTCCCGCAATACGGACAACCCGTTTCAGCCGGCCGTTAAGCATGGCCGGAACTGTCATCCGGCACAAACGGAACATCTGTTGGAATGGGTAGCACAACCGAATCGGGACCAAGCTGGTCACATTCCATCCAGCGGCAAGCAGCCACCCACTGATCCCATGAATCTTGGCCCACCGGTTGATCGAGCGAACGACGCCTGGCAGCCAAAATTGAGCCAGTCCGGCGGACCGTTTCCTGCCCATCATGCCAATGAATCGGCTCGGCACTTTGAACATAAATCGGTTCGACTAAACTCCGGCGATGCGAACGGCTTTAAGGTTCGGCGGCGGCCCAGGGCCAAATCAGGAGAATGTGGTAGGGCAATAGAGAATGAAACGAGAATGAAACCCAAACACCGCTATCCCCAAGGTAATAGGGTGGTCCAACCGAACATAAGAAACATTATCGGACGTTGGGTAGAGGGCGGTTTTATCGGCTTTTTAACCATGACCGATTGATCAACCAACTGACAGCCTGCCCCTAAGACGTGGCTCTCGATGGCCAGGTCAACGGAACGGCAATGGTTGGATCGCGGCAAGAGTTGGCCGCGATATTGCGACCACCAAGGACCGTAAACGGGAATTGCTTTTTTGATCCGGCCAGCTCAATACGAGACTGCAATAAACTCAACATTTATCATAAACTGGCTAAACGCACTTGATGGTGGATTGAAACACACATTATGAAAAGTCTTATTAAGCGCATCCTGCCAAAGTTTGAACTCTATCGTGTTTATCAATGCGAACTGTCTAAGTCACCCGTTTCAAAGACTCAAGGATATCAAGCTGTTAGGCTGTCGGCAGATGCTGACTATAGCAGTCAAGCGTTCTTCAAGAATAGCGCAAACTATGACAAGCCCGATAGCTACGGCTTTGGCCTGCTTAAAGAGCGGGAACTGGTTGCCATACAATGGTACTGGTATGGAGAGCAAAGCCATCAACTTGACTGGTGGTCGATCCCCGAAAAAGCAATTATGTCAATGCACATAGAAGTAACTCAGGACTGTCGAGGTCGCGGACTGGGGACTGCTCTCAAGGGCTATGCCCTTAACGAACTATCCAAGCTGGGTTTTACGAACGCATATAGTCGTGTATGGCACAACAATAAAGCTTCAATATCAATGAACAGAAAACTGGGAGCGAGACAGGTTGGCTGGCTTTTCTGCATCTTCGGCCGGAAATTTCACTTTAAGAGTTTCTCGGCCTCTTAAGATTTCTTCTGGAACTTGAACGCCAGGCAGGCATAAACTCGTCGCGTGGTCGGCCAACGCCAGGGTGAAGTAACTTCCAATGTTTCCAGCTGTTCACTCACCGAGTCCTCGCGAAAGGTCTGGTGAATCGTCTGGGGATTCATGCCATAAAAGAAATTCTTTTCAGCAATCCCCTTCTGCACAACTTGCTTCAGATGATGGGTCGTCAAAATCTCGGGTAACGACTCCGAAGAGATAAAATCGGTAATCAGCAACCCGACGCCTCCAGGGCAAAGACAATCTAACATCAGTTCAATATGCCGCTTTCGGATGTTAAACATCAAACGTCCGAAATCTTCATTTCTCTCAGGCAAACACTGATACACCTTGAACATCAGTTGCGACAGCATGCAGACCGAAGCCACTACGCTGAATTTTCCCGTTTCGAGATTTGGTGTGTGTTGTTCCGCAATCTGGTTTAATTGCTCCATCAATTCGGGAGTCGGATACATGGCATAGACATCCAACTGGTCTTTCACCCCTGCCAGATCAACCCCCAATATTTGAACCTGCCGCTCATCTGGCAGAACACCCTGCCGCGACATACCACGTTCTACGCTGGCCACGTCCAAATCAACCAATACCACACGATTGAAATGTTCGATTAACGGATTGAGCTCAATATCATTACAGGGACCGGCCCCCATGAGACAGGCATCGCCCTGGTTACGATTCACGGAAGCCATGATCATAGAAGTCAAGATTTCTCGATGGTTCTTGGAAAGGTCCCAATTACGATCACTTTCCTGAATGCCATCAGCAATCACCGGTTCCGGAATCCCACCTTCACTGGCAGTAACCTCTTTCCAGTCCGTTTCACCCGTGAATTCATAATCCGTCATTCAACTGCCTCAAGAAAACAATCCGATCGATCAGGAAACACCTGAGGGAACACTATTTTGTTCGAGAAACATTCCCATGCGACGGAATTTCTCATACCGTCCCGCCAACAACGTTTCCCGATCCATCTTTGCCAAGGTCTTCAGATTTTTTTTGAGGTACGACTTTAACGCAGACGCCATGTGATGATGATCGCGGTGAGCACCTCCGAGTGGTTCCGGAATCACGTCATCCACAATGCCGAACTTCAACAGGTGGCCTGATGTAAACTTAAGCGCTTCGGCTGCTTTTTCAGCATGGGCAGCACTTTTCCAGAGAATTCCGGCACACCCTTCCGGACTGATCACGGAATAATAGGAATGTTGCAACATGGCCACTCGGTCTCCCACTCCGATCCCCAACGCACCGCCACTGCCTCCCTCGCCAATCACCACGCAAATGATGGGTGTCTCCAAGCGCGACATCTCATACATATTTTCTGCAATTACTTGCGCCTGACCCCGTTC
>JABACA010000163.1 GCA_014237975.1 Mariniblastus sp.
TTGGCCAGTAAACAGAGTAACAGGTCGCGACATCAAAATCTCCATGGATGTTCAAAACGGATCGTCGGGAAGGGCAGGCTATGCGCCGATCAGTTTGTGGGTTGAGTTCATTTGTTTCCGAGGAAGTATTTTGCGCTGTCCGGATAAGTGTTGCAAGGAACTTGGCAAAATGCATACGTCTTTGTGAAGATATTGAAGACTTTGGGCAAAAGAAAACGTCCAGCCAGACGACCGATTGGAAGGCTTTTGCTAATAAGTAATCTTGAAAACCAACGGTGGAAAACAGAGGATCGGAATCGAGAGTGATGCCAGGCCGATGACCCACCGAACGGGTCCCAGTGGAACCGAATCATCTGCGGTGGGGGGATGGTGAGTACCCATGATCAGGATCAGGCCCACCATCACGATCAATACGTAGTGCTGGTGATAAACCATGAATGCAATTGCCAACACGATGGAAACCTCGGCAATCCAGTGGGATGCTTTGCCGAACAAAGTATAGGTGATATGACCTCCGTCCAATTGTCCGACGGGCATCATGTTCAGCCCTGTGATTAACAGTCCGACCCACGAGGCGGCAAAGAACGGATTTAGTTGATTGATCCAAACGACTGCTTCACTGGAATTATAGCCTTCGATTCCAATTGAGCTGATCATCCATTGCATCAGAAGCGGTAGTCGAAATCCAATTCCGCCCC
Organism: Mariniblastus sp.; assembly: GCA_014237975.1. GTDB lineage: Bacteria > Planctomycetota > Planctomycetia > Pirellulales > Pirellulaceae > Mariniblastus. The sequence continues at coordinate 699 of JABACA010000163.1, forward strand.
GCGGCGGAATTGAAAAATCGAGTTGACTAACGCCAAGGTACGCCAGAGGAAGGGCAATCACCAATCCGGCCAAGGGGCCAGCAATTCCGATGTCAAAAATTTGCCGCCGATTCGCCAAGGTTCCCTGCATTCCAATCACGGCGCCCAGGGTGCCAATGGGGTTAAAAGGAAACGGAAGAAAAATGGGCGCGGTTGCCGGCACACGATAAAAAATAGTCGTAAAAAAATGGCCCAGTTCGTGCAGCAACAGGATCAGCATGATGCTGCACATGTAGATCAAGGCTTGCTCCCAATTCAGCAGGAACTGTTGCCGTAGGCCCAGCGGGTAATCGTCTAGAAACAGATTGCCGCCAAGAACCGTATTCACCATCGGTTGCCAATCGGTCAGGCCAACCCAGAAGGTCGATAAACAGGTCGCGACAAACAGGAGAATTGGAATTTTGATTTTGCGCTTGCGGGCGCGATACCCCACCGGAGCGACATGCGGCTGGCCGCAATCGTTTTTCGTGAAGTCGGAAGTTACTGACGAGGTACGAACCGAATCGGCCTGCGAAGACTGCTCGGAGGCATTGGGTTCCGGGTCGTTTGATTCAGTCGGCTGTACAGGCATCCTAAAAGGATACACCACGACCGTCGGTTCGACTATGACGCGGAATGGTTCCCCGCATTTGTGGCGGTTGACCTATAGAAAACGGCATCGCGTCTCTGTTAGCGGGAAAGATACCCACTGTCAACGCGAATGCCATTAATCTATTTTGGAATGTCGTTTACTTCTGCAAAATAGTGAAGTGTCCGATAAGAACCCAAACAGTAGCAAAGCTAACAACAAATACTGAGTTAAGCATTTCAATAGGCATGGATCTTTTCCTCTCAAAGAGGTTGAAAAAACAGATCCCTCCTTGTAACCAAAAGCGCACAATCATCCATGCGTGTATCTCAATGTATCGGAAATCCGTTAATAGAAAAGTAAAAGAATTTCCAGTGCCCGTAACCGTTTACTGACCCAAAAACACCACCCATGATTGATAACAGGTAATAAACGGACAAGTCACCAATACTCTATGAAACGGGTGGTATAATCCACTCAATGAGGATATTTCTTGACGACAATATTGCCAAATCAGCACATTCGATTTGTGTGAACTTGATTGCCCGACAAGAATAACAGGTACACGATCAGTTCGACCCAGTACGGGTCAGACTGCAAACCGATTGCCAAGCATTATTTCCAAACCAGAAACAGTTGAGCCGAATGAACGAGCCAATCAAACAGGCACCTGTTGGTATTGACCTGGGTACTACCTTTAGTGTGATTGCCTATCTGAATGAAAACGGTCGCCCCGAATCGGTGCCCAATTCCGAGGGAGATTTGTTGACGCACAGCGTGATACTGTTTGACGACCAGGACGTGATCGTCGGCAAGGAAGCGGCCAAAGCGATGGCATCCGAGTTGGAGCTGGTGGCAGAATGTCCCAAGCGACAGATTGGCCAACGGGTTTTTGATAAACAAATTGCCGGTCGGCGTTATCCTCCCGAGGCATTGCAGGGATGGATTTTGCGAAAACTAAAACTGGATGCAGTTCGTACGGTTGGAGAATTCGACCAGGCTGTGATTACCGTGCCAGCCTATTTTGATGAGGTCCGTCGTAAAGCGACCCAGGATTCCGGTTTTATCGCGGGAATAAAAGTACAAGATATTATTAATGAGCCCACCTCGGCGGCCATCGCCTATGGGTACCTGAGCGGCTGGCTAGATCAGAAGGGATTGGCGGTCGAGAAAACCCGGTTTCTCGTCTACGACCTGGGCGGTGGTACCTTTGACGTGACGATTATGGAGGCCGATGGGCGTGATTTCAAAACCATCGCTACCGATGGCGATTACCAACTCGGTGGACGGGATTGGGATCAGCGGCTGATCGATCATGTTGCCGATGCCTTTTGTGATGCCAATGGATTTGACCCGAGAGAAAATAGCGAAGCGTTAGGGAAACTGATAAGGGATTGCAAAGATGCCAAGGAGACATTGTCGACTCGCAGCCGGGCGTCTATTACATGTGCTTTCGGTAATTCCACGCAGCGAGTTGAAATCACTCGTGAGCAATTCTTGCGGATGACCCAGGATCTTTTGGATCGGACCGATTTTACCGTTCGACAAACGATGAAGCAGGCGAATTTAAAATGGACGGATATCGATCGCGTGCTATTGGTGGGAGGCTCGACGAGAATGCCAGCGGTGGTTGACATGCTGCACGGACTGTCTGGCAAGGCGCCTGATAATAGCCTGTCACCCGACGAAGCGGTTGCTCACGGTGCTGCGATTCGTTCGGCAATGTTGTTGGACCACTATAGCGATACGATTCCGATCCAGAGTATCCGAAATGTCAATTCGCACTCGTTGGGTGTGGTTGCCAATGAGATCGAAACTGGGTTGCCGCAAGTCGTCCAGTTGATTCCCAGGAATACTCCCATCCCCGTTAATTCACGACGGATTTTCCGAACCCACAAAGCGGATCAAGAATCGATTCTGGTCCAGATTGTCGAGGGTGAAAGCAAGAATCCGGCTGATTGTTCCCAGATTGGCCGATGCACGATCTGGGATTTGCCAGAGGATTTGCCGATCGGTACACCGATCGAAGTTAAATTTGGATACATGGAAAACGGTCGTTTGACAATCAAGGTCAAGGTCGGCGGGGAAGACCGTAGGGCTTTTCGTTACGAATTGAAGCGGCCTAATGGTTTGACCCAGGAACAACTGGAGTCGTGGCGCCAGTACATTAGTAGTGCAGAAACCTGATCAATTGGGTTAAGATGGGTGGCCATGTGGCAAGCGCGTCTTGCAAAACAAATCCCTGAACTCCGAATGCCAAGATGACTGACTCAAGCAAAAAGCAATACTGGCGGGCGAACCTGAAGGTCGTTGTGATCCTGTTGTCGATCTGGTTTCTCGTTGGTTTTGGATTGAGTATTTTCTTTATTGAGTCGATGAACCTTATTTCTATCGGCCACCTCGGCCTGGGGTTCTGGATGGCCCAACAAGGGTCGATCTACATCTTTGTTGTACTGGTTTTGATCTACGCGTTGGTCATGGATCGTCTGGATCGTAAATACAAGGTCAGCGACTGAATGAAGTTGACTTTTGAATTTACCGACGAGTTGTTTATTTATTGTCGATTGGGTACTCCATGTTTCCGCTAAATGTTCAACAACCGATTCTTGCTCAGGCTGATCCCGCCCGAATTTGGACGTGGGCGTTTGTTGGTTTGACATTTGCCCTCTACCTTTACATCGGTTGGCGAAGTCGAGTCCGCGAGACGCGCGGGTTTTACGTAGCGGGGCAGGGTGTACCGGCGATTGCCAATGGGGCCGCCACGGCCGCCGACTGGATGAGTGCGGCGTCTTTTATTTCCATGGCCGGGCTGATTAGTTTTTCTGGCAGCGACGGTTCAGTTTACCTGATGGGGTGGACCGGGGGATATGTATTACTGGCACTGCTGTTGGCTCCCTATTTGAGAAAGTTTGGACACTATACCGTTCCCGATTTCATTGGTGCGCGGTATTACAGCGATACGGCCCGCGTGGTGGCCGCCATGTGCGCGATTTTTGTTTCGCTGACGTACGTCGCCGGCCAAATGAAAGGAGTCGGTGTTGTCTTTTCCAGATTCCTTGAGGTCGAATTGTGGTTGGGGGTGGTGATCGGAATGGGCATTGTGGCCTTCTTTGCCGGCCTGGGTGGTATGAAGGGAATTACCTGGACACAGGTTGTCCAGTACTTTGTATTGATACTTGCGTTCCTGATTCCGAGTATTGCCATTTCATCGATGTTGACGCAGGACCCGATTCCACAAAGTGGTTTTGTGTTCAGCGATATTTCGGAGCGATTGAACGAAGTATTGCTGGAGTTGGGTGAGAAGGAATATACCAAGCCGTTTGGGAAATTCTCCCAGTTGAACGTATTTTGTATTACGGCTGCGCTGATGTTTGGAACGGCTGGCTTGCCACATGTCATTGTTCGCTTCTACACCGTTAAAAACGTCCGGGCTGCCCGTTATTCAGCCGTTTGGGCGATCATTTTCATTGCCGTCCTTTACACCACAGCCCCGGCCCTCGGATTGTTCGCACGATACAACCTGATCAAGAACCTGCATCAATCGACCGTGACCCAGATTGAGTTGCAGACGGGTGAAGAAAAACCACAGGTGTTCAAATTTGCTGATCAATCAGCGAGTCAGCAGCAGGCGGTTTTTAAAGCGGTCCAACAGGCCCAACAGACAAATCTGCGAGCGGAGACTGATCCTGCTGTCGCGAAAACGTCGATCACCTATTTCCTGACATCGCCAGACGGAAAGCCGTTGAACTGGGCCACCCAGTGGCAAAACACGGGCTTGCTAAAGGTTGAGGATCTTGATCGTGATGGTCACATTAATTTGAAATTGATCGAGTTCAAGGGAGCTGATGATAAGACGGAAACACGATCGGAGTTGGCCAAGATTGACAAGGATATTATCGTTCTTTCCACACCGGAGGTTGCCGGGCTACCGCCATGGGTGATTGCCTTGGTGGCTGCCGGTGGATTGGCAGCGGCCCTTTCGACAGCGGCAGGTTTGCTGCTGGTAATCAGCTCGTCGCTGGCACATGACCTGTACATCCGATTTGTGGAGCCCAATGCAACCGAAGCCAAAAAGGTCAGGGTAGGCCGTATCGCGATTTTGTTGGGGATACTGGTGGCCGGTTACTTTGGAATCAATCCTCCAGGATTTGTCGGTGAAGTGGTTGCGTTTGCTTTTGGACTGGCTGCTGCCAGTTTTTTCCCGGTTATTTTTCTCGGTATTTTTTCGACACGGGTGAATCGGGCCGGTGCCGTCAGTGGCATGATTGTCGGACTGGTTTTCACGATGACCTATATCGTCCTATGTACCGCCGACAAAGTTTTGCCATTCCTGTTTGACGCTCCGATTCTCACGCAAGACCAGTGGTTGTTTGGCATTTCACCGCAAGGGATAGGAACGTTGGGAATGTTGTTTAATTTTGTGGTTACCTGGGTGGTTTCCATGTGCACGCCCCCGCCGCCGGAAGAGGTTGTTGCGCTGGTCGAGAGGATTCGATTGCCGGGAGAGGCGGGTGCTGCAGCCGATCATTGAACAGCCATTCAACCATGACGCTGTTCAAACGTAAACGTATCCAACCGAGGTCTACGATTCGGGGACCAGCAGCCGGCTGGGTAAATCCAGGATGTCGCACAGTTGTTGGATCGTTTCCCGCGTTTCCTCGATCAAGTCGGGATCCCGCAAATCGTCTACCGATAGTGTGTCACGGTAGCGGTCATTTACCCAGTTTCTCAATTTTTCATACAGTGGATCTGTCAGTCGACAGCCCTGGTGAAAAGCCATCTGTTCTTCGTCATTCATCACGATGCGCAACCGAAGGCAGGCGGGGCCACCCCCGTTGTTCATGCTCTGCCTGAGGTTCAGGAATACCACTTCGTCGATAGGAGTATCCGATTGAATGAGCCGTTGTGTGCAGGCCAGTGATGATGGATGGTTCTTGACGTCATCGGGGCACAGGAATGTCATTTGGCCATTGGGGCGAGTCAGTAGCTGGCTGTTAAACAGGTAGCTGGAAACGGCCGTTTCAAGGTTGATTTCACTCTCTTTGAATTCAATGATCTGGACGGGCTGGCCATATTGCTGCTGGAACAACTGCTCCAACTTGGCGAGCTCTTCCGGTTGCCGAAAAAAAGCTTTTTCATGGCAGAGCAGGACGTTTTCGTTGCCGACCGAGATCACGTCATTATGAAAAACTCCGGCATCGATGGCCTCTGGATTCTGTTGTATGAACAGGGTTGCCTGGTCGGTTAGTCCATGAATCCGGGCAATCGCTTTTCCGATTCCAGTGTTTGGCGGGCGGGGTATTTTTTTGGCCGACGTGATTTTTGATTCAGCCACTGGCTGCCGTAAACGAACAATTCCAAACCAGGGTTGCCGTGTTGGTCGACGATCCGTGTCTGATTGGCAGCACCTTCGTCCGACATTGCCCTCGTACCTGGCAGCGGATCGTGGACGGCGAATCGAGAATCGGCAAACACGAACCTCAATACGCGTGTCGTTGATGCGGTCTCGATCGACCGATGAAGATTGCTGCTCAAATTGGCAGGTGTCAGATGCAGTCGACGATCGTCCGAGTCAGCACTGGGTGTGACGGTTGCCGCGTTGGCCGTCCACATGTTGGATGCACTGTAGGCGGCTGCCAGTAACAGCGGATTCCGACGATGTGCCTGGTCGATCAACTGTGGGTCCGTGCCGGTAAACCCTATTTGTCGAAGGAAATGAAGGTCGGGCCGAAGCAGCGGAGGCAACACACACTGTTCAATGCCCAGATCTGCAACCAACTTCATCTTGTCAAGACCTTGCAGGGCCGCTTGGCGGGGCGATGAATGCAGGTTTTGATGCTCCTGGGATGCCACATTGCCAAACGACAAGCCGGCATAATTGTGGGTGGGGCCAACTATTCCATCAAAATTGAATTCTCGCGTGGTCAAAACGTCTCCTCAATTTCCCCGGGAATGAAACTCCTTACGACGTGCGAGGCGTTACGAGATGCCAAGTTGACCCGGTTCACCGGAAATGGAAATCCGGCCGCATCCGTCTGCTCATCAGAAGGCTTTAGTTTTGCTTTCCACTCTTGGTCCCGGGGTTTTCTTTTGTTTCCGTTGTTCCAGCGTCGCCATCCTTTGATGTGTCGGTATCCTTGGGATCGGAATTATCCAGTGCCTTATCCGTCGCGTCTGGTTCCTTTTTGTTTTCGGACGAATCTTCCAGCGGCTTGACTGGTTGGGTAATAGAGATTTCGGGCCGAAGTTTCTTGATCACATCATCTTCGATGATGTAATACCAGTCGGCATGAATCTTGTTCAGTTCGTTTGCCGCGTTCTGCACCGCTTCAATTTTGTCTTTGGCATTCTGCAGCGAGCGCTGATAAGCTTTGTTTTCGTCGGAGGTCGGATCTTCATTCAGATTTTCCGGTTTTTCAGGTAACTTGTGTACATCATGATTAACTCCAGCCGTGATCATCATGACATAGTTCAGGTTTCCGGTTCCATCTTGGGTGGTGCCAGCGAGGTCCCCGAAAGACATGGTCATCACCAGGCCAGTGGGGGAATAAACCCGGATGTTACCACTGATCGAATCACATTCAAAATTGCCATTTTCGTTTCGACAGTTGATGAAACCATATCGTCTCATGGATTCGGTTAGCTTGGGATCAAACGGCTCATTGCTCTGGATTGCTTTAGCCGCATTTGGGTCTTTGCGTTTTACGTTATTTGAAATGATCCTCGACAGAAATTGTCCCATTTGTGTTAATTGGGCAACTTGCTGGTCGGTGGCCGTAAGCTCTCGTATTTCTGTTGAATTTGGATCGGATGTTTCCAATAAAGGAACTCCCATCCTGCCGTCTTCTGTGGGCCGCAACTCGGCACGATAGAAGAGATCTTTGGTTGGGTTCGTGGGATCGCCCTTTAAACGGTAATAGTTGATGTCGGCGGCGTTGACTTCCAGTCCGCCGTCAGCGTTTCGCTGCGACAGTTGTAGCGGGTTGGTAGAGATCCAGCTGGAAAATTCCGTACTTAAAACGCGCGGATCATAATCAACGACATACACATTGGGTTGATTGGTGATGCGTGCAAAATACTTGATGTTTGCTTCGTCTTTTACCGGCGACCCAACAATCAGGCTGGCAATCTCTTTCTGGTTGCGATCGGTTAGCGTGATTTTTGTTCCCAGGGATCCACGGCTGGCCGCATTCTGATAATCTTCCGGATCGACGACCCCGTAATCCAGGTGGTCCTGTTGGTTATCTGACATGATCTCGAAAACTTTGAGATCCGAAAGGGAATTGATGGCCAGCGCAATGCGAGCGCCTTGGGACGCAGGGTAATTCTGTTTAGACGGAATGATCCACCGATCGCCTCGCCGTACCAGTTTGATTTTTTCCAGCGCACCCCGATCACGATTGAAAATGGCGATTTCCATTCCTCGAACCTGGCTGCCGTTATAACTCTCAAACAGCTTTTCTACTTTTGTTTGAACCGGAGGTTTGGGCCACGGGTAATAATACCCCGCTGCGGCCGTGGCCAATAAAGCCAATACGGCCAACATCAGCGTGGAGATGGTTGCGGATCTCATTTTTTTACCTGAAGGGTGTTGTTGTTTTTTGTTATTTAAGCCGGCGAGCCTTGGAGATTCCCTCCCGTTCACGCAGGCGGCGGCGCGTGAAGACGACCAGTCCAACCAGCAGCGGGGGAATGGGTGGGATAATCACGGCGGCCAATTTGAAATTACGTTGCTTTTCCTGGATTTCCAATTCGGCATCCAGTTGGATACTCCTTAGATTTTCGCGGCGCTCGTTTTCCAGTTCTTCGACCAGCCGCTGGAACTTGCCGACTTGCTCCTGCTCTAACTGGTTTTTGATCTGTTGTTTGGCCGTCAATTCCATCATGTCGACCCGTTCGCCTCGCGCCTGACGAGCCTGCATGTCGCGAATTTGATCTTCTAGCGGGCGGAGCGAAGATCTCAAGCTCTGCTCGATTTCGTTTCGAGCAATCATGAAGTCTTTCTCAAAGTTTTGCGTTGCCTGGTAAACTTTCCCCATCGCATTTTCGGTCGTGTTTTCGACGACTCGCAGCGTGACGTGTCGCTCTTTTCGATTACGAATCCCGAGATATTCATCCTCACCTGCCATTGCATCGACCGCATTCAGAACAAACGCCATGTTTTGAAAACGGTACTGAATACCATTGCGAATAGGATAATTGCGCGAATCCACGAACAAGTCAGCCAACACATCAATATCACAGACATAAATCACATTGGTATTTTCCTTGGAGGGACTGTCCATCGCTTTCGACGGTGGCTGTCTGTTGTCTTCCAGCCCAATGCCGGGAGCGTCGGTAGCATTAGATCCGGTAATATGGGCGGCGATACAATAACTGGCATTGGCTGATCCACGGGCATTGTTGCGAAGTTGTTCACTGTTGCTGGTGTTCATCCAATCGTGCACCAGTATTCGTCCAGCATTACCGGTCTTGACTAAGGGTTCAAACTTCAATGATGAATTTCCGCTGGGACGGATATAACCGGCATACTGGAAATACAGCTCATCAATTCCTTCGGTCACAGGGTGGGAACTGAACAGGGCATCAACATCCCTGTTTTCATCCCGAATAACGACTCGCTCCGGTTCGTCCAGCGTGGAATCCCGGGGATAAGGATTCTCCGAGGACAATTGCCAGACAACCCAGGGAAAATCTTGTTGAACAACGGCTGTCTCCGATGTTTGTATTTGACGCATCACACGATCGACATCCAGATCGAGTGCATCCCACAGTTTCTGGATATCCGCCGTGCCCGCTCCGGCGCGGGCCATGGTGCGCGGCAAGAGCGTGGGGCTGATGTGCGGGAAGTTGTCACGAGAGGGCAGGGGGTCTTCAAAGATGACAACTGGCTGTCCCATCTGTATGGCCGTAATCAGGTTATCCAATTCGTTTGGATTCAGCTTGGAAGGTTGGACAATCAGCAGTACATCGTAACGGCGCTGCTTTTTTGGTGTCACGTCCGAATCGGATTTCGACGGACTATCGTCATCGATCCATAACGAAATCGGATTTTGCGCTT